>CAYPWW010000003.1:64184-85196 GCA_964414555.1 uncultured Algimonas sp. | reverse complement strand
GCCCGCGTCGGGGTCGGCGCATCGATCATGGATTCCAGCATATGTGTCGCCACGATCACAGGCTTGCCCAGCGCGCGACACTTGCGAATGATCTGGCGTTGCACAACGGGAACATCTTCTAATGGCAGTTCAACGCCCAGATCGCCCCGCGCAACCATCGCAGCGTCGGCATGTTCCAGAATGTCGTCCAGCTGCTCAACGGCAGAGGGCTTTTCGATTTTGACGATGATGCCGGCTTTATCGCCGATAATTTTGCGCGCATCGCGAACGTCCTGTCCTGTCTGGACAAAGGATAGCGCGATATAGTCCACGTCCTGTGTCAGAGCGAAGGCCATATCCACGCGGTCTTTGTCCGTCATAGCCGACATGGGCAGCACGACATTGACGACGTTGATCCCTTTGCGCTCGGATAGCTTGCCCGGCACATCTACGCGCGCCGTGGCGGTTGTGCCGTCATTGCTCTGCACGGTGACTTGCAGCTTGCCATCATCGAATTTCAGGATTGTGCCTTCAACCATCGCGTCCATGAGTTCTGGATGAGGCATCACGATATGGCCGTCTTTGCCAGGCTCGGTGCCTTGCGTGATTGTGATGATATCGCCGTAGCGCAGCTCGATCGAACCGTTTTCAAATGTTCCGCAGCGCAGCTTTGGGCCCTGCATATCGGCCACGATGCAGATTGGATTGCCTGTCTCGTCTTGGACTTTGCGGATCGCTTTGACAGAGGCCGCATGGTCTTCGTGAGTACCGTGGCTGAAATTCAGGCGAAACGCATCGACGCCTACATCATGTAACAAACGAAGCGTGTCAGGTGCGCGGCTAGCGGGGCCGAGCGTGGCAAGAATTTTGGCAAAACGATTACGCATTGGCGAGTAGTCCCCTGAGTCAGTGCATGACAGCGCTGACATAGCGGCTCAAATCATCGTGTCACACAGTTTTTATCTTGTTTAGCAACGCGAGGCGGGCAGCTGGATCACCTGACCGATTTTGATCCCGTAATCTGCGCCAATCGCATTTGGTGCCGTTATATCCGTCAGCGACGTACACGTCTTCCGCGCGAGGCTGTAAACCGTATCGCCGGGCGCGACCACATGGGTGGATGTGCCATAGCTGCGCGTGATCTCGGGCAAGGTCGCTGGCATTTGCGTGTCCACAGCGACGAGGTTGGGTGTGTAGTCATAGTCGATTTCAACGGCGCCTGTGCTTGTCGTAGACGCCGTTGTGATGACGGGAGCCGGTTCGGCATTCGCCGCTTGCATCGCCATAAAGCCCGGTGTCCCGACGACATCTGTGTCCGTATATGTCGCATCAGTCGAGGTGATGACCGCCGCAGGGGCTTGTTCGTAAACGACAGGCTCATAAGACACGGTTGTTGCTTCCATCGGCATTGTGTCTTCGAACACAGGCGTTGTTGGGTCGGCACCTTGGTAGCGCGTCGAGTGCTGGTAATTCGGATTTTCCTGACTCGTGATGCAGCCCGACAAGGCGAGCGCTGAGACCGAAAGTGTAAATGCGAGAGCTTTGGAGATCATGATGAGCCTTCCCGTCGCCCGTGGAAGTCATGTTTGGACGACAATTATTCACAGAACATATTGTTGCGACATGGCTAATTTTTCGTAAATTTCCGTCTGGGCAAGTTGTGCAATCCCTCTTGCCGCCTTGGCCCAGCTGCGCGATACCCGCTCTCACGTAACTCGGACTTCAACAAAAGAGACGACCCATGAACATCCGCACCCGTAACGTTGAATATAAAGATGGCAAAACGACCTGCGTTGGCTATCTGGCGTGGGATGAAACCCGCGCCGATCCCCTGCCGACCGTGCTCGTCAATCATGCCTGGGCCGGGCTGGACGAATTTGCCCGCGATAAAGCCGTGCAAATGGCCGCTCTGGGCTATGTCGGCTTTGCACTGGATAATTACGGCGACGGGCTGAACCCCGAAGGTGTCGACGAATGCGGCGCTGCGATGAATGCCATCATGGACGACCGCAAAGTCCTGCAAAAGCGCCTAAAGGCCGGTTATAAAGCCGCCGCTGCGCTGGACGAGATTGACGAAACACATATGGCGGCCATGGGCTTTTGCTTTGGCGGGCTCTGCACACTAGACATGGTGCGCGGTGGCCTGGATCTGCACGCGGCAATTTCCTATCATGGCCTCCTCGACGTGCCAGACCTACCCAAGAAAAAGGTCAAAGGCAGCGTCCTCGTCTGCCACGGCTGGGACGATCCGATGAGCGATATGGATGCCGTTGTCGCATTTTCAAACGACATGAACGCGCGCAAATGCGACTGGCAGCTTCACGCTTACGGCAGTGTCAAACACGGCTTCATGAACCCGCAGGCCGATAATGAAGCCCTCGGCATCAAGTTTGACGCATTGGCGGAACAGCGGGCGACCAATGCAACGCTTGACCTGTTGGCGTCGAAATTCGCCCTACATAATACGGACGCGGCCTAGTGCTCATCATTCGAGATACAGAAGGTCTTCGCGACTATTGCGATGCCGCGCGCGCCCATGATTTCGTCTGTATTGATACGGAATTTATGCGCGAGAAGACCTTCTACTCAATCCTCTGCCTCGTGCAGATGGCGACGCCGGACGATGAATGTATTCTCGACCCGCTGGCCGAGGGAATAGACCTGTCTCCCCTCGTCGAGCTGCTGATGGACGATAGCGTGACCAAGGTCATGCACGCCGCGCGGCAGGATATGGAGATTTTCTATAAAATCTGTGACGCTGTCCCGACGCCTGTCTTCGACACGCAAATCGCCGCGATGGCGCTAGGTTTTGGCGACAGTGCTGGTTACGGCGCGCTGGTCAAAGGTCGTTTGAATATCAGCCTAGACAAGGGCGCGCGCTTTACCGACTGGTCCCGCCGCCCCCTCTCCGAGAAGCAGCTGTCTTATGCCATCGCCGATGTGACGCATCTGCGCGATCTCTATCCAGGCGTGTTGGAAGAACTGGAAGAACTCGAGCGTCTCGACTGGATTATGGAAGAAATGAAAGCCCATGAAGATGAGAGCCTTTATACATTCGAGCCGGAAGAAGCTTATCAACGGCTGAAGCTGCGCGGGAATAAGAAGCCCTACCTTGCCGCGCTGAAAGCCGCCGCAGCCTGGCGCGAACGCCAAGCCATCAAGAAAGATATTCCCCGCCGCCGCGTGTTGAAAGACGACGCGATCTATGACCTCGCGCAGCAACGCCCGCGCACGATTGAGGCGATGGGCAAGCTGCGCGGTATCCCGCGCGGGTTTGAGAAATCTTCTTCGGCCCATGCCCTGATCGAAGGGATCGGCGCGGCGATTGATAATGCTGAGGATTATGCCCCGCCTGCGCCCAAGGTAAAGCATATGCCGCCCGCTCTGGGTCCACGTATCGAAATGCTGAAAACCCTGCTGCGGCTCCGCACAGAGGTCCAAGGCATGGCAACGCGCCTCGTCGCAAATGCGCGCGATATTGAACAGCTGGCCGCCTTTGGTGAAGACGCGGACATCGCAGCGCTGAAAGGCTGGCGTCGGAAGATGTTCGGCCAAGATGCGCTGGATATGCTGGACGGAAAAATTGCCCTGCGTTTGGACGGGGAAAACGTCGTCGCGGAACGGATCGGCTAGGCTATGTCTCGGCGCTTCGCCCAAATGGCGGACGCCACGCCGGATGTCGTCCGGCCCCTGCCCGTGCGTCGTCCACTGACCTATGCACCACCCGACACTCCATTAGATATTCTGCACATCGACGATGACTTGATTGTCGTGAATAAACCCGCTGGCTTGCTATCTGTGCCGGGCAAATCAGAGCCGGATTGCTTGCACGCGCGGCTGACCGCGCAGCACGCCGAAGCTCTACTCGTCCACCGTCTTGATCTGGCAACCAGCGGGGCCATGGTCTTCGCCCGCACGCCGGAGGCCCAGCGACATCTAGGCTTACAATTTGAACGCCGCCACACGCGCAAGACATATATCGCGCGGGTCGCGGGAGAAGTGCGCGGCGAGAGCGGGCGGATCGACTTGCCTCTAATTGCGAATTGGCCCGAACGTCCCGTGCAAATGGTCAATTTCGCGCATGGCAAACCCGCGATCACAGATTGGGAAGTTCTCTCGCGAGAGGCCGACGCAACACGTCTCGCGCTGCATCCTGTCACAGGGCGCAGTCATCAGCTGCGCGTGCATTGCTGGGCGATGGGGTGGCCGATTTTGGGCGATATGATCTATGGCGTGGATGCGGTCTATCACGCTGCGGATCGGTTGCAGCTTCACGCGCAAAGGTTGGAACTGCGCCACCCGGATGGAGGCGAAAGGGTCTTATTCGAGGCGCCCTGCCCGTTTTAGAGGTAGTCTTTCGCCCCGCTCGCGCTCAGCCCTTTCAAAAAGCCGTCGGCCTGCTCCCGTAACGCATCGCGTTTCTCGGCGTCCATCTTGTCCAAATTCCGATAGGGCATGGCGAGGCGGTTATTGCCGCGTAACTTGTCTTCATTTCGGGCCATGAAATCCCAATATAGACTATTGAAGGGACAAGCGTCGGGCCCGGTCTTTTCCTTCACCTTATAACGACAGCTTTTGCAGTAATTGCTCATCCGGTTGATATAAGCGCCGGAAGACGCATAGGGCTTGGACGCGAGCAAACCCCCATCGCCGAACTGGCTCATGCCCAGCGTATTGGGCAGCTCGACCCACTCATAGGCGTCGAGATAAACAGACAAATACCACTCGTGCACGGCATGGGGATCGGCCCCGATCAGCAGGGCGAAATTGCCTGTGATCATCAGTCGTTGAATATGATGCGCATAGGCATGTTCGAGTGTCTGACCGATACTCTCGGACAGGCAATGCATGTCCGTCTCACCCGTCCAATAAAATTCCGGTAACGGCCGTTTGGCCTCTAGGAAGTTTCGCTGGTCATAACCCGGCATTTCCATCCAATAGATACCGCGCACATATTCGCGCCAACCGATGATCTGGCGGATATAACCCTCCACCGCGTTCAGCGGGCGGTTCTCTTCATTATAGCGCTCGTCATAATATCGCTGCTCGACGGCTTGGCAGATTTCCAACGGCCCCAGCAGGCCAGAATTTAGATAGGGCGAGATCAGCGAGTGAAACAAAAACGGCTCACCCGTCAGCATAGCGTCCTGATAATCACCAAACCCCGGCAGGCCGTGATCGAGGAAATACTCTAGGGACTCCAGCGCGCCTTCCCGCGTGACAGCATAGAAGAAGCCGTCCGCATTCCCGAGGCGCGTGTCGAACTCCGCTTTGATCATCTCGATAACATCTTGGGTGATCGCGTCGGGTTGGAAGCGTAGAGCCTCTGGGAAGTCCATGCCGTCCTTGGCGGGCTTACGGTTGTCCTTATCGTAATTCCACTGCCCGCCTTCAGGTTGATCGCTGTCCATCAGCAAGCCCGTCTTACGCCGCATCTCGCGGTAGAAATATTCCATGCGCAGCTGTTTCCGCCCCTGCGCCCAATCGGCGAATTCTTCTTTCGTCGCGATGAAGCGGTCGTCGAAAGTGATCGAGACGGGCAGACCCAAATCCTCCTCCCAGCCACGAACATATTCTAACACGCGGTAGACCGACGGCTCGCAGACGCGGATGTTGGAAATCTCGTGACGCTTAAGTGCGCGCTTCACCTCGGACGTAAAGCTGTGCGTATTACCGAGGTTGGTCAGCTCGACATAATCGACCGTCCAGCCCGCTTCGCGCAGGGCTTTGGCGAAATGGCGCATGGCCGAGAAAATATAGATCAGCTTCGTCCGGTGATGCGGGACGGTCTCAGCTTCATGCCGGACCTCCATCATCAACACGATAGAGTCTTCCGGGTCGGACGCCGCGAGCGAGGAGAGGTTTTGCGAAAGCTGGTCAGCAAAAATCGGGATCAGGGTGCGAGACATGTTCTACCTACGCACGCGCCGCGATTCCCGTTGCGACGGATTGATAATTTCGCAACGGCCGGCGCATCTGGCGCGTAAGCAAAGCATGGCCCACAAGAAACCCAATCTGCCGACCAAGATGTGCCCCGTCTGCGAGCGTCCTTTTGCATGGCGCAAGAAGTGGGAACGGGACTGGGACAATGTTCGCTATTGCAGCGAGCGGTGCAAACGTGACGCGAAAAGGATAGCCCGATGAAATTTGAGAGCTTTGGAGAGGACCTGCGCGTCGTCGTCGTGGGCGCCTCTGGCGGGATTGGCGCGGCGCTGGTCCAACATTTGGTGGACAGCCCCCAAGTCGCGCGCGTGCATGCCCTCTCGCGCGGTGGGCGGTCTCACCCTTCGCCCAAGGTCGCGAACCTGACCTTTGACTTTCTGGATGAGGACAGCCTGATTGCGGCAGCGCAAGCGTTGGAAGAAGTCAAACCGTTGGACATGGTCATCGTCGCGACGGGCTTGTTACAAGGTGAAGGGATTTCGCCGGAGAAGAACCTGCGTGCACTCAGCTATAAGGGTTTTGAAACGTCTTATGCGACGAATGTCATTGGCCCAGCGATGTGCGCGAAATATTTTATCCCGCTACTGCACCGCAAACGTCGCGCGGTGTTTGCGGCGCTGTCTGCGCGCGTGGGCAGTATTTCGGATAATCGCCTCGGCGGCTGGTATGCTTACCGCGCGTCGAAAGCGGCGCTGAACATGGTCCTCAAGACGGCTGCCATCGAGACAGCGAGGCGTTTCCCAGAGCAGCTGATTATCGGACTGCATCCCGGAACCGTGGACACGGGCCTGTCCAAACCATTTCAAGGCAATGTGCCGGAGGGGAAATTATTCACGCCGGAGTTCTCTGCCGAGAAATTGCTAGAGGTCATCGACGGGCGGACACCAGCCGACTCAGGACAGCTATTCGCTTGGGATGGGCAGCGGGTCGTGTTTTGAGCGACGCTTTAGATATTTCGAGACGAAGTTTTTGGTGACATCGGCCTTGGTCGAGCCAGCCGCGACATCGACCTCATGCACCAGAGCGCGCAGAGCATCCACGGATCGATCTGAATAGCGCAGGATGTAATCTACGACGTCTGCGCCCACGACACGACCTGTGCGGGCGAACATCTCGCGCAGGATGGGCTCCAGCGTCGTCTCATCATGCTCGACCAGCGTAATCACAGGCATCGCGTTGAGGCGCGAGCGTAGGTCCGGCATCTCTGTGCCCCACGCTGACGGAGGCGTATCCGTCGCAAGCACCAAGCCGCCGATCTCACTCGCCAGCGCCTGATTGATCGTGTTGAACAACGTCTCTTCTGGCAGAGCCGCAGCATCATCCAGAAACACACCCTCACCACCCGCGGCATAGGCGCGACCCAAATGCGTCTTACCCGACCCGCTCGGCCCGAGCAGCAGCAAGCACGGCCCTGGCCAACGGTCGCGCGCGCGCAACATCGTCACCGCCGCCGCATTGCCCGGCGAGACATGGAAGTCCGCAAAGCCCGGCGCGGTGCGCGGGCGAAGGTTGAAAGGAATCTGCTTCATGGGTCCAGCGACGCCTAGCGCAAGGCGGTGAAGACAAGGCCCAGTTCTGGGTCCTGCTCAACTGAGACGCCCTTAAAGCGAAGTTCATTCGCCAAGCGCGAAATGTCCCCGCCATAGGTAATCGTCATGAGTGCGCCGTCCTTGGACAAAGCATCCAATCGCGCGCCGCGAATTTGCGCAGACGTATTGATCGCTTGTTGCAGGGCGATCCAGCTTTGGTGCGAATTATACAAAACAGAAACCGGGGTAGAGACGACCTCCGTCGCGACGACGGCGGATGCTTGTTTCCACTCGGCCTCCAGACGCTCGACGATGCGATCTGCGAAATCGGGTGTTGTTGGGGAACCAGAGATAAAGAACGTCTGACGTTCGCCTGTGTCCAATGCAACATCTGTGACTTGTCCGGATGGCTCCACGATCAGCACCTGATTTAGACCATAACCGCTGGCGATGGCTTTCAGATGGTCAGCAGACGTGGCGCTTGTGATGCCAAATGTGTCTTCGGCCCGCGCGGCGCGTAAGGGCGTCAAAGCGTAGGATAGGCGCGGGTCAGAGAAGATATTCGCAACCTCAGACGTACCACGCAAGGTCGGTGCTTGATCTATGAGAAAAACAAGGCGTTCGCGTGCTTGCGAGCTAACGAGGGTCAATTGGTTGTCGCGCAGGAACTGCTGCACCTGAGAGGGATTAAACGCCACGGTCACTTCGCCGAGATACCGATTGGCGGAGCGTTTTTCTTTGCCCGGGACCATCGCCCGGATCATCCGCGCAACAAGCTCTGGCGTCAGCTCTGGCAGAGGATTGGCGAGGCGTTCGTTTTCCAGCGTCAGGCGATCAAACAGGATTTCTGCCGCCGCCAGTTGTCCATCGCGCATGGCCAATGTCTGCGCTTCAATCGCTGTGGCGGCCGTTGCGTCCACTTGCACCCCGCCAACTGTAAAGGGATCGTCAGCGTAAGCCGACGTTGCGAAGAAGAAAGTCAGCAGAATAGCAAAGAAACGTGTCATGAGGGAGTCGATAGCGCTTCACTCGCTTAAGGCCAAGCCCGCGCACTGCTTATTCCCACACCTAATTGGACCGCTGAACTTGCGCGCGCAGGCGCAAAATGGTCCAAGCAGCACGATTATCCGCAACCCTGCGCACAAGGTCATGCACATGAGCGACTCCCCCACTGATAAAGGTCTATCTTACGCCGATGCCGGTGTTTCGATTGATGCTGGCGACGCATTGGTCGATCGGATCAAGCCCATGGTCAAATCTACGCGCCGCGCCGGTGCGGATGGCACGATTGGCGGATTTGGCGGCGCATTCGATCTGAAAGCCGCAGGGTTTAAAGATCCTGTGCTGATTTCCGGCACGGACGGCGTCGGGACAAAGCTGCGCATCGCAATTGATACGGGTCGCTTGGACACGGTCGGGATCGACCTCGTCGCGATGTGCGCCAATGATGTGCTGGCCAATGGTGCAGAGCCGCTGTTCTTCCTTGATTACTTCGCGACAGGCAAGCTGGACGCAGACCGTGCCTCGGCTGTTGTGTCTGGCATTGCCGAAGGCTGTCGCCAGTCCGGTTGCGCCCTCATCGGCGGGGAAACAGCGGAAATGCCGGGCATGTATGAAGGCGAAGATTTCGACCTCGCAGGATTTGTCGTTGGCGCGGTGGAACGCGACGCGATGCTGCCCCGACACGGAGACATGGATCGCGGCGACATCCTGATCGGTGTGGAGTCTTCTGGCCCGCACTCAAATGGCTATTCCCTTATCCGCAAGATTGTCGAGCGCTCTGGCCTTGACTGGGATGATCCAGCACCTTTTGCTGACACAACGCTAGCCGAAGCCCTGCTGACCCCGACGAAGCTGTACATCAAATCGCTGCTGCCGCTTATCCGTGACGGTCTGGTATCCGGCCTCGCTCATATCACTGGAGGCGGGCTGACGGATAATGTCCCGCGCATGCTGCCCGACGGGCTGGAAGCGGAATTTGATTTCGACAGCTGGGACCGCCCCGCCGTGTTTCGCTGGCTGCAAGAGACGGGCGGTGTCGATGAGGCCGAAATGCGCCGCGCCTTTAACTGTGGCATTGGCATGGTTGTCTGCGTGAAGCCTGACGCCGTCATGGATGTCCTGAGCCGCTTAGATGCCGCTGGCGAAGCCGCCCATGTCATCGGACAACTCAAGCGCGTGCCGGGTTGTGCCTAAAATCCGCACAGCCGTCCTGATCTCAGGGCGCGGGTCGAATATGCTCTCGCTGATCGAGGCCGCCCAAGCTCCAGATTATCCGGCAGAGATTGCCCTCGTCATCTCTAACAAACCAGAGGCCCAAGGCCTGCGCGCGGCAGATGAGAAGGGCGTAGAGGCCATTTGCATCGACCACCGAGAATTCGAGACACGCGCTGCGTTTGAGGCCGAGATGGACGCGGCCCTTCGCGCACATGAGATAGATTTCGTCGTCTGTGCTGGCTTTATGCGCGTGCTCGGCGCGACATTCGTGCGGGATTGGACAGGCCGGATGATCAACATTCACCCGTCGCTTTTGCCGAAGTATAAAGGTCTCCACACGCATAAGCGCGCTTTGGAGGCCGGCGATGCGGAACATGGTTGCACCGTGCACTGGGTCAGCGAAGGCGTCGATGAAGGTCATATTATTGCGCAATCCACACTTGATGTAGATGCATCTGATACGGAAGAGACCCTGGCCACACGCGTGCAAGCGCTAGAGCACCGCCTCTATCCCAGCGCGCTGCGGGATGTGTTGACAGATATGCGATAATTGTTAACCCTGTTGGATGTTAACCGTCTATCAACCGAGATTTATAACCTCCTCGAAAAGTCCATCCCCTACGTTGTTTCTACTGGCAGTTCCCGGTTCGGGTTTTGTCATGTGGGAAGTTTAGGATTGGGATCATGTCAAACAAGCAACCAGGAATGACGCTGTTCAAGCGTTACCGTGGCGACACCAAGGGGAACGTCGGACCTATGTTCGCGATCTGCTCGGTCTTTATTCTCGGCACAATTGGTGCCGCGATGGACATTTCGACGTTGAAAAGCGCACAGAGCCACAGTCAGGCGATTGCCGATGCGACAGCCCTGACCGCGGCGATCTTCGTCAAAAACAATGGCCGCATGCCTTCGGCGCCACAGGTCAATTCCAATGGTGAAGCTGAACCAGAAGAAGGTTTTCAGCACATGAAACTCTACACAGCTGCGGAGCTGGGCTATGACTACAAAAACTGGGTCGCTGGCGGTGCAGAGAATGTAACAATCCAAGTTAGCTATGACGATAACGCGAAAGAAGCGACCGTCACAGTTCGGGGTCGTACAAATCCAAGTTTTATTCAGGTCTTCGATAGTTTCGGGCCAAGCGACGGTCGTGGTCATGCCAAGCTTAGCGAAGGTAAGAAACAAGAGCGCCAAGCAAAACGTAAAAACACGATGACATTTACGGCTGAATCGGTCGTCTCATATTATGAAATTGAAGATGCGTTTCCGGCGTCTATCGCACTTGTGCTAGATAACTCCGGTTCAATGCGTTGGGATGACCGCCCAGTCGACTCTGACGGCAATCGCCCCGCTAATGCAGGATCACGGATTTCAGCACTAAAAGTGTCGGTCGAAACATTCCGCGAAGATATGCGTGCACGATTGGGCAATCAGGTTGCAGCAGATGGCCATCGGGTCCTGCGCACGGGTATTCTGCCCTATAACGACCAAATTATCGCCCAAACCAATGGTTTGGCTCGCGAAATGGAGTGGGGCTACTCTGGTATTAATGATGGCCATATCGCCAGCATGGGGGCGCGCGGCGGAACAAACTCAAACCCGCCCATGGCAGAGGCCATGACATGGCTTGCAACCGAGGATGATGATCATCGTGCAGAAGCAGAGCGTCATAACCAGGGCTATCGTCAACCATTGAAATTCGTTGTGTTCATGACTGACGGTCAGAACTCCGTCGGGTCACGCTACCTCGTTCAAGATGATGATGCGCCGAACGCTTGGACGTTCTGGAACGGGAGCTGGTACCAATGGACGAATAGCTATCCAAATTGGTACTGGGACTACTTCGGTTTCGAGCAAGGCTGGTTACGCCGGACGGCTGACCGTGACACAGTTGCGAGCTGTACGGCTATGAAAGCCCAAGGCACAGAGATCTTCACGATCGCCTATGGTCTTGATGTTGGGGATTATTATGACCCCTATCACGATAATCCACCACCAGGTGACAACTACGCCTACCCTTACACGCAACGCGTGACGGCAGAGGTCAACAATGCAGCGGTCTCGCTGATGCAGCAGTGTGCTTCGCCCGGAAAATTCATCATGGCCAGCAATGGTACTGAGTTGGAAGGTGCGTTTGACCAGATCCAGAACGATATCGTGAAGGAACTGATCCGCATTAAATCCTAAGGGATGTGGGGCAACCTGCCCTCCCCCAAAATATGGAAAAGGCCGGGTCTTTCGACCCGGCCTTTTTACGTTTTAAGTCAGCGGAAAGCTTAGCCGACGATTTCATCATCCGAGAAGAAGAACTGGATTTCTTCAGCTGCGGTTTCTGGGGCATCAGACCCGTGAACCGTGTTGGCGTCGATGCTCTCGGCAAATTCGGCGCGGATCGTTCCAGCGTCAGCTTCCTTTGGGTTCGTCGCGCCCATAACTTCGCGGTATTTCGCGATGGCGTTTTCACCTTCCAGCACCTGAACAACGACAGGACCGGAGGTCATGAACTTGACGAGGTCGCCGTAGAACGGACGCTCTTTATGGACGGCGTAGAACCCGCCAGCCTGCTCTTCGGAGAGGTGCAGGCGCTTTTGTGCGACGATGCGCAGACCGGCGTCTTCGATCTTGGTCAGGACCTTGCCTGTGATGTTACGCTTGGTGGCGTCGGGCTTGATGATGGAAAAAGTGCGTTGAACGGCCATGATAAGGCTCCCAGTTGGGTGAGTTTGCGTTGGCCGCGCCCTTAATGCGGGCTTGCACCGCTGTAAAGCCGATATAGATGTGCGCAGGCGTTATGCTGCATATCAATGACCTGACATACCGGATCGAAGGCCGCCCGCTCTTCACCCAAGCCACCCTCGCCATCAATGATGGCGACAAGGTCGGGCTGGTCGGACGTAATGGCACAGGCAAGTCCACGCTGTTTCGCCTGATCAAAGGCGATATCTCGCCAGATGACGGTGAAATCAACCTGCGCAAGGGCATGCGGATCGGTGTTGTCGACCAAGAAGTCCCCAGCGGACCGCAAAGCCTCATCGACACGGTGCTGGTCGCCGATACGGAACGCACGGCATTACTAAAAGAGGCCGAAACCGCGACAGACCCCATGCGCATCGCCGCGATTCACACGCGATTGGGCGATATTCAGGCCTATTCCGCCGAAGCCCGCGGGGCATCCATCCTGTCAGGATTGGGTTTTTCCGCAGAAGATCAGGCCAAACCCTGCTCAGACTTCTCTGGCGGGTGGCGGATGCGGGTCGCTCTCGCCGCCATGCTCTTCGCACGGCCAGACTTTCTGATGCTGGATGAGCCGACGAACTATCTCGATGTCGAAGGCGCCGTCTGGCTGGAGGCGCATATCCGCACCTATCCCGGCACAGCGCTGATCATCTCCCATGATCGGGACTTTCTGAACACGGCTGTCACCCATATCGCCCATCTGCAAGGCGGGAAGCTGAACGGCTTTGCTGGCAATTACGATAATTTCGAGCGCCAACTGGCAGAGCGCAACCGCCTGAACATGGCTTTAATGGCCAAGCAAGAAGACGAGCGTCGGCATCTGGAAGCCTTTGTCGAGCGATTTAAGGCCAAAGCGTCTAAGGCCAAACAGGCGCAGAGCCGCGTGAAAAAGCTCGCCAAGATGCAGCCTGTCGCAACGGTCATCGCGGACCCCATCGCGCCCATCGACCTACCCGGGCCAGAACGACAGCTGAACCCGCCCATCGTGCGCTTTGATAATGTCGCGCTAGGCTATGACGACCTGATCGTGTTGCGGAAGGTCAATGTCCGCATCGACCCAGATGATCGGATCGGCATCCTCGGCAAAAATGGTCAGGGCAAATCGACCTTCGCCAAAGCCGTCATGGGCGAGCTAGAACCATTGTTATTGGACCCCGCCAATCCCGGTTTCATCCGGTCGCATAAAAAGCTGCGAATCGGCTATTTCGCGCAGCACCAGATTGACGCGCTGAACCCGCGCGCCTCGGCCTATGATCATATTGTCGAGCTGATGCCAGAAGCGACCGAGGCCCAGCGCCGCGCGCGATTGGCGGGCTTTGGTTTAGGCGTCAAAAATGCCGAGACACCTGCGGGGGATTTGTCCGGCGGGGAAAAGGCGCGGCTGCTGTTCTCCCTGATCGGATTTCACAAGCCGCACCTGCTGGTGCTCGACGAACCGGCCAACCATTTGGACATTGATAGTCGCGCGGAATTAATTCGTAGCCTCAATCTTTATGAAGGCGCGGTGCTGATCATCTCGCATGATCGAAACTTGCTGGAGGCCGTCGTCGACCGGCTCTGGCTCGTCGATCGCGGCGCCGTTGAATCTTATGAAGGCTCACTGGATGACTATCGCAAACTCCAATTGGAGAAAGATAAAACACAGGAAAAACAAAAAACTCCACCTGAAAACTCACGCAAACGATCCCGACAAGACCGCGCAGAAAGCCTCAAGCGGCTGTCACCTCTAAAGAAAAAAGTTAAGACGCTGGAGCGCGAACTCGCCGCTGCCCAAACCGAGATAAAGTCCATCGACGCGCAGCTTTCCGTTGAGGACCTATTTACCACATCCCCCGAACAGGCTGTCAAATTAGGTCGCAAACGTGCCAGCACACAAGGGTTGATAGACGACCTCGAGCAGAGATGGTTTGCAGCGCTGGAACACTATGACAGCGCCCGTGAACGCGAAGGGTTAGATTGAGACGGGGGCGTATTTAAACCGTTGCGGCATATGGCTGGACCGCAACACGTGGGAAGGTTTTGCCATGTTCAATTCACGTTTGGTCCGCGAGTCGGATGCCCTTTTACAGTTCGAAACGCTCAGCTGGATGATCCAGCGTTACGGCCCACCAACGCGACCCGCCGTGCCGTCCCCTCTCCACAAATCACCGTCGCTCGCAGACCTTGCCTATGAGCCAACCGACACGCGCGATGTACATGACTGGGCCGATGATACAGTCGGAACAATCCGCTCAGCCTGCGAAGCCGAGAGCCTCCCCATCGCGCTTTGCACCAACGAAGATCACCCGCATGTCTTGTTCTATGAAACTGCGCGCTGCGAGACGCCCGGCTATCTTACCGTGCGCACGATTTTGCATATTATCGAGCTCCAGACAGCTGGCATCGGCGCGGCTATGGAAATGGAGTTTTCACCTCTACAAAACGCGCTCGTCCGTCTCACAGCAGCAGCCTATCTCCGCCAAGGTTTCACGCTCGCCGCGTTGCCAGCTTTGACGGCGGAGGCCTTGTCTCTACAAACGCCAGCTCAAGCTGTGCCGGCGCGCCTTGTTTTGAACGGTGCGTGTTTTGCGACCTGCCTTGCCCTACGCGCCCGCCGCCAGACAGCCGAGCAGATCATCGCAACCTATGGGATGCGCATGTCCAAAGCGTTTCGCAAGAAAGTGCGCCAAGCCAGCACGCAGATCGACGGATTTGAGCCGGAATTGAAGCTGTTGCAGTTGATCGCGGAGCCAAAACCCATTCGCGCCAGTGCGACAGCGCGGGCACAGACGCTTGCGCCCGCCTTGTTACAGCATCGGGCTTAGCCGCAGTCGATCTCGCGGACATAGCCATCCGCGTCGAGTTCAATCGTCAAACGCTGCGGATTATCGTCCTGCAAGCTGAGACGATCTGCCGTCGCGCGGACAGACGGGGCGTAGACCACCTGGCCCGCTATATATTCGCGCACCTCTACAAAAGGCGGCTCATCATAGAAGTCCTCGGTCGGATTATAGCCAAAGCCTTCTAAGACCGCGGGTTTCACGATCCGCTTGTCGCCCGGCAAGCCCGCGAGATAGATCGAGCCTTCGTGCTGACCCACCAGACCGGCATAGAGACGCGAACGACATGGGTCTGTCACAGGAATGCGAGGCGGCGGAACAGCGTTCAAATAGGCCGGACGCACATATTGCCCCTGCCCCGGACGTGGCTGGTAATCTGGATAAGGCCCGACAGGCTGACCCAACGGCGCGCCCATACAGGCGGACAGGCCAAGGGCCGAAAACATGAAAGCAGCACGAATCATGGGCTGTTTTTGACGCAAACGGGTTTACGCCGCGTTAACCATGTTCGCTGCTTTGGACCGTATTTGGCACGTAGAGCAGCCCTATCGCCTGCCGCTTTACCCTGCTATCGGCCCGCCATGTCCAGTTCGAGCCCCTCCAAAGCCCAGCCCTGGCGCGCAACCGCGCTGACGCTGTTCCCGGACGCCTTCCCCGGCGTGCTGGGCGCCTCCATTATTGGAGGTGCTGAAAAAAGCGGGCTTTGGCAGTTGGATACAGTAGACATTCGCGATTTTTCGACTAATAGGCACCGAACTGTTGATAGCCCGCCTGCGGGTGGCGGCCCCGGCATGGTGTTAAAACCGGACGTGGCGGCAAAAGCGATCGACAGTGTGGTCTCGCCCGGCGATGACCGACCACTGATTTATATGACCCCTCGGGGCAAGCCTCTGACGCAACAGCGTGTCAGATCGCTGGCGTCGGGACCGGGTCTTATTGTGTTTTGTGGACGGTTCGAAGGATTAGACCAAAGGGTCATCGAGGGCCGCCATATGGAAGAGATTTCCATCGGCGACTTTGTGTTGGCGGGCGGCGAGGTCGCGGCGCAAGCCATGATCGAAGCCTGTGTGCGGTTGTTGCCCGGTGTTTTGGGCGATTTGGCCAGCACCGAAGACGAGAGTTTTGAAGACGGCTTGTTGGAGTATCCACTCTACACCAAGCCGCGAGAGTTTGAGGGTCGGGATATTCCGGCCGTGTTGTTGTCAGGTGATCACAAAAAGATCGCAGCTTGGCGACGTGAGATGAGTGAACAGATTACAAAGGCGCGTCGGCCAGACCTTCTGAAGACGCCCCACCAAGGAGACGATCATGAACGTGATTGAAAAACTAAACAAAGCCGAAGCCGAGCGCCTGCTCTCCACCGGTAAAGTCATCCCTGATTTCTCGGCTGGCGACACGCTCGTTGTCCAAGTTCGGATCACGGAAGGCACTCGCACACGTCTTCAAGCCTTCGAAGGCGTCTGCATCGCCCGCTCTGGCGCTGGTATCAAAGAGAGCTTCACAGTTCGTAAGATCAGCTACAGCGAAGGTGTTGAGCGCGTCTTCCCACTGTATTCCCCGATGGTCGAAGAGATCGAAGTCAAGCGTCGCGGTAAAGTCCGTCGCGCCAAGCTGTACTATCTGCGTGAGCGTCGCGGTAAATCCGCCCGTATCGTCGAGCGTACAACAGGTCGCGGCATGACTGGTGGTCGCGCGAAGAAGTAAGCTTCACCGCAATCAAGATTTGAAGCCGTCACCTGAAAGGGTGGCGGCTTTTTTCATGGGAAATTAGTCATGGGGGATCGGCTACTCAGCCGCTGACAGACGTGCGCACATGTCAATGATTAGCGCACTCAGCTCTTCCGACACATCTTCTTGCAGGAAATGCCCACCGCCGGCCAAGATCACATGCGGTTGGCCGTTTGCGCCCGGTACGCGGCGTTGGAAGGGTTTCTCTCCACCCTTTGTCACAGGGTCTTGGTCAGAGAAGCAGGTCAGGAATGGCTTGTCCCACGCGCCTAGCACCTCCCAAGCAACGATGTTATCTGCTGCCCCGTCCATGTCCGGCGACGTCGGCACCAACGCCGGGAATATCCGCGCGCCAGCCTTATAGGTCTCATCAGGATAGGGCGCGTCATAGGCCGCAACCTCTGCATCCGTCAGCGTACGCATCGTGGCGCCTTGTAAAATCTGTCCTGTCGGGAATTCCGGGACCATCTGCGAGAACTGCTGCCATTTCAGGAAAGCCTCAGACGGCGTGCCCTCTCCCGTTGGCAGACCGGTATTGCCCGCGATCACGGCGGCAAACCGCTCAGGATTCGCCGCGACAAGACGCAAACCAATCAGCCCGCCCCAATCTTGGCAGAACAAGACGGCGTCACGCGCGTCCATCTGATCCAGCCAGTCCTGCATCCAGCCAACGTGGCGGGTGTAGCTATAATCCGACATCTGGGTCGGTTTGTCGGACTTCCCAAAGCCAATCAAATCCGGCGCAAGGACGCGGTAGCCTGCCGCCGCGACGCGACGGATCATATGTCGGTAGAGATACGACCAGCTCGGCTCGCCATGCATCATGATAATGGTACGGCCCTCTCGTGGGCCTGCGTCGACATGATGCAAACGCAACCCATCCCCGACGCTCACATAGTTCGGCGCGAAATCGTAATCCGGTAGATTTTCAAAGCGCGCATCTGGTGTACGAAGTATATCCACCTTGCGTCCTATCTCTTCTGCGCTTGCACGATATGCGCTTCGATCAAGGTCTCACCGAGCAACTTCATCGCTTCGACCCGATGCAGCCCCTCTTGCAAGACATACCGATCCTTGCCCAGCCGCACATAAATCGGGCTCTGCAGACCGTTTTCGAGGATATCCTCGGCCAAGGGTTCGATCTTATCTGCGTCCAGCGTCTTTTGCTTGCCAGCCGGAACATAGATTTTATCGATAGGGACATCGACGATACGCATTTGGGACTCCGCGAAATTGTGGTAACACCGTGCCAAGTTCCGCGCCGCAGAACAAGTCACAGGACGTGAACATGGCAGGCTTTGTATTTCCACCGGCTGAACCCGTCAGCCTCGCAATTACGGGGCAATCGATGCGATTTCCCGTACGTCGGATCTATTGCGTCGGTCGAAATTACGCGGATCATGTCACGGAGATGGGCGGTGATATCGCACGGTCAGAGCCGGTTTTCTTCACAAAAGCTGCGGAAACGCTGGTTCCTTCGGGTAGCGACATTGCCTATCCGCCGAACACAGTGGACGTCCAATATGAGGTCGAGCTGGTCGTGGCGATCGGACCTGCAGAGACGAATGGCGGCATTTTCGGCTATGGTGTCGGGATCGATCTGACCCGGCGCGACTTGCAATCCATCGCCAAAACAAAAGGTGGCCCTTGGGATCGGGCCAAGAATTTTGCGCAATCCGCGCCCTGCTCTGCCCTGACGCCCGCCGAGTCGATTGATCTGCACGCGGCTCGAATTGTGTTGCGGCTGAATGGTGACATTGTCCAACACGGGGCGATTGCTGATATGATCTGGACCGTACCAGAAATCGTAGAACGCCTGCGCGCAGATATGGACCTGCAGCCCGGCGACCTGATTTATACCGGCACGCCGGCCGGGGTCGGGCCTGTCCGCGTTGGGGATGAATTATCTGGCGGTGTAACGGGGTTAGAACGGATTACGGTCCGTTTCGTCTAGATTGCAAAGCCAACGCTTCGCATCTTGTCGCCCCCGTCATTTCACTTTAGAGGAGCAACATGTCCTTCTCCCCCGGTGATATCCTCCTGCCATTGGCAATTGTCGTGATCATCGACAAAAAAGTTCGCAAGCCAGAAATGCAAAGCTTCACAACGCGGGCAAAGGCCTTGTTGGAGCTGTTCGATCTGCCAGAGATGGGCGATGCTGAGATTGCCGCATGGTTCAAACGTGAAGAGTCAGATCTGCGCCGCAAACTCAATGGGCCGATGCGGAACACACTCGTCCTGCGTGCCCTATCGGCATTCAAAACTGATCGCGACGTCGAAGCCGTCTATGATGCGATGGTGTCGATTTCCGTCAGCGATGCAGAATATGTGCGCTCAGAATCAGACCTCATGAAATCAGCCGCAGCGATTTGGGGCTTTGAGCGCCCACCGCTAAAAGTCGACAAACCGTCTGCAGACGAAGAAGAATGAGCCAATCATCCGAAACGGATGAACTACTTCAGACGATTGCAACAATTTTTGCGGTCACGGTCCTGCTAGACAAAAAACAACGCGATCAAGAGCTTATCGAATTCTGCCATGCGGTGAGTGTTGCAAACCGGCACTTACGACCAGATGTCATCCTTCCCAGAACGACGATCCTGAAATGGTATGAAGGGCTAAAGCCAGAAGTCGTTGCGCGCCTTGCGGGTCAAGACGCCTGGTCGTGGAAGCGCGAGTTACTCTCTCGCATCCCGAATGCCGAAATCCGAAACCTCGTCTTGGCGTCAATTTTTACAATTAGCGTCTGTGACTATGAATTGCGTGACGAAGAAAGCGCGTTCATCAAACTTGCGCTGGATACCTGGAAGACCGGCGTGCCTTTATCCGCCGATCTGGCCACAGCCGCCTTTTAGGCGGGACTATTCCGCCTCTTTTTCCATCGCTTCGATACGGCGCTGATCTTTCTTGCGCTCATGCTCTAGCAGGTAGCGCTTCCGTAGGCGGATGCTCTCTGGCGTGACTTCGACCAGCTCGTCATCATTGATGAATTCCAGCGCCAGTTCCAAGGTCATCTCGACAGGCGTGACGAGCACAACTGCATCATCCGTGCCGGACGCGCGGACGTTTGTCAGCTGCTTCCCCTTCAACGGATTGACCGTCAGATCATTGTTGCGCGCGTTTTGGCCGATGATCATGCCCTCGTAGACTTCGGTCGCATGTCCGATGAACATCTTGCCGCGTTCTTGCAAATTCCAAAGTGCGAAGGCCAAAGCCTTACCTGTGGAGTTCGAAACGAGAACGCCCTTCTGGCGGCGACCAATCGTGGCTTTTTGGCGTGGCTTGTAAACGTCGAAATTGTGATAGAGCAAACCCGAGCCCGAGGTCAGCGTCAGGAATTCTGACCGAAAACCAATCAAGCCCCGCGTCGGGATTTCATAATCCAAACGGACACGACCTGAGCCGTCCGGCACCATGTCTTGCAGCTGGCCTTTGCGCTCGCCCAGCTTTTCCATGACGGAACCTTGGTGATCGGCCTCAACGTCAACGGTCAGCTTCTCATAAGGCTCACACAGAACACCATCGATCTCTTTATTGACGACCTGCGGGCGTGAAATCGCTAGCTCATAGCCTTCTCTGCGCATGTTCTCGATCAGGATCGACAAATGCAGCTCGCCGCGGCCAGAAACGCGGAACTTATCGGCATCGTCCAGCTGTTCCACGCGCAGAGCAACGTTGTGGATCAGCTCTTTGTCAAGGCGGTCCTTTAGGTTCCGTGAAGTCACGAACTTGCCTTCGCGACCCGCGAAAGGTGAGTCATTGACTTGGAACGTCATCGAAATCGTCGGCTCATCAACGGACAGCGGCGGCAACAGCTCGACATGTTCTGGATCGCAAATCATGTCGGAAATGCCGAGGTTATCGATGCCTGTGAAACAACAAATATCGCCCGCAGAGACGCTCTCCTGCTTCACGCGGTCGAGACCCATGAAGCCGAATAGTTCTAGCACCTTCGCCTTGCGCTCTTTCCCATCGGGAGAGGCGACAACGACTTGCTGGTTGCGGTTCAATGTCCCGCGCACAACACGACCAATCCCGATCACGCCTGTGTAGGAGTTATA
>CAYPWW010000003.1:0-64084 GCA_964414555.1 uncultured Algimonas sp. | reverse complement strand
GGGCGCAGGCCTTGGGCCAGCGCTTTCTTCGTCACGAAAGACGTCTGCGGCATCGGACCTTCGACAGCATCGACCAGCAACACAACAGAATCGACCATGGAGAGCACGCGCTCGACCTCGCCGCCGAAATCCGCGTGACCTGGGGTGTCGACGATATTGATGCGCCATGGCTGGTTGTCAGGGTCAGTCCAGCCAATCGCGGTATTCTTCGCCAGAATGGTAATCCCGCGCTCTTTCTCGATATCGCCGGAGTCCATGACGCGCTCTTCACGGTCGCCGCGTTCGTCCAGCGTACCGGACTGCCGCAGCAGCTTATCGACGAGCGTCGTTTTACCGTGGTCAACGTGGGCCACGATGGCAACGTTACGAAGGAATTGAATAGAGTCGGACATGGCAAAATTTCACGCGCTAAGAAGTGTTGCGCGGCCCTTAGCGGATAGCGGGTCGATGTCTAGGGGGGATGGCATTATGCGGGCGAAGGAACTCCGATTTGTCCCATTGCCTTAAACACGCACCTTCCCCAAAACGCCTCGAAGACGAAGGACTCACACCATGCGCACAGACACCGCCCCGACGCCGACCCTGCTCTCTGATTACACACCGCCGAGCCATGACATCACATCCGTGCATCTGAGCTTCGACCTGTCACCCACGGCGACAGAGGTGACGTCCAAGATGGAGGTGCGGCCGGTTCGCGATGAGCCGTTTGTTCTCAACGGCGAGAATATCGACCTGCTGTCGGTTGCCATCGACGGGCGCGTGTTGAAGCGCACGGAATATCAGCTGAACCAAGAGGCACTGACCCTGCCGAAACAAGGCGGGCCGTTCACGCTGGAAATCCGTTCGCGCTGTAACCCAAAGGAAAATTCGACCCTGATGGGGCTATACGTATCCGGTGGGCGGTTCTGCACCCAGTGCGAGGCGGAAGGCTTTCGCAGGATTACCTTCTATCCCGACCGCCCCGATGTGATGAGCGTGTTCACCGTGCGGATCGAGGCAGACCTGAAGACCTGCCCGACCCTGCTGGCAAATGGGAATTTGGTTGAGAGCGGCGCGATCAACGCCGAGCGTCATTTCGCCGTCTGGCACGACCCCTTTCCGAAGCCCTGCTATCTCTTCGCGCTTGTCGCGGGAGAGTTTGATGTGTTGGAGGACAGCTTCACGACGATGAGCGGCCGCGACATCCCGCTAGAAATCTTCGTCGACCCCGGCAATGCGCCACAGGCCGAATATGCGATGGACGCGCTGAAACGCTCCATGCGCTGGGACGAAGAGGCGTTTGGCCGCGAATATGATCTGGACCGTTTCATGATCGTCGCCGTGCGCGATTTCAATTTCGGCGCGATGGAGAATAAGGGGCTGAACATCTTCAACTCTGCGCTGCTGCTGGCAGACGGAAAATCCGCAACGGATATGAATTTCGAGCGGATCGAGAGCGTTGTCGCGCATGAGTATTTCCACAATTGGACCGGCAATCGCATCACCTGTCGCGATTGGTTCCAGCTCTGCCTGAAAGAAGGCTTCACCGTTTTCCGCGATCAAGAGTTTTCTGCCGATCAACGCGGCGCGGCCGTGCAACGGATCAAAGACGTGCGTGCCTTGCGCGCGCGGCAATTCGCTGAGGACGCGGGACCTCTCGCCCATCCCGTGCGCCCTGACCAATATCTGAAAATCGACAATTTCTACACCGCGACGATTTATGAGAAAGGCGCGGAGCTGATCCGGATGCTGAAAACATGGTTGGGCGCCGACGCGTTTCGCAAAGCCTGTGATCTCTATTTCGACACGCTGGACGGCACGGCTGCGACGGTCGAGCAGTTCATCGCGTGTTTCGAGCAATCCAGCGGCGAAGACCTCTCGCAATTCATGCGCTGGTATCAACAGGCCGGCACGCCAGAGCTGTCCGTTCGGCGGAGCGAGGCGCAGACGTTGTCATCGGACAGCCAAATCGTGACATTCACACAAACCACGCACCCGACACCGGGACAGCCCCATAAAGACCCAATGGTCATCCCCATCCGCTGGCAAGCGATTGGCGATGATGGCGCCCTGATGGAGCCACAGCTGACCTTGCTCTCAACGAAAGACGAAAGCGTCACCTATCCGCGTTTCGACAGTCCACATTCGCTCTCCGTGTTGCAGGATTTCTCTGCGCCCGTGACGTTGAAAACGGATGCCTCAACGGAAGATTTGCTGCGGTTGATGCGGTCAGATCCCAATGCCTTTAACCGTTGGGAAGCTGGCCAAACCCTCGCGCGTCAACTGATGGGCAACATGACCCATGCCATCGCAGCGGGTGAAATTCCGTCCGTCGATCGGGCGTTACAGGGCTATTGCGAAGGTCTAGCGCGCACGTTGGATAACCCGCACTTCAACAATGCCTTCAAAGCCTTAGCGCTGACACCGCCTGCCCCGATGGAAGTTTTGCAAAGCCTCGATCAAGCGGACCCCCTCGCTGTGCAGGCCGCCGGAAAATGGCTGTCCCGCGCGGTAGCAGACCATCTGCGAGACACATTGCTAGAGCGCTATCATGCGCTGGCAGATGACGGCGCTTACAGCCCAGACGCCGCCTCGGCCGGACGGCGTGCGTTGCGCAACCGTTGCCTGGCTTTACTGGCCGTGCGACATGACCCACTGGCCGCAACTCTCGCGCAGGCCCAGCTGGCCGAAGCCACGAATATGACCGACGAGCTGTCTGCCTTGGTCACACTAACCCGTCTTGGCGGGCAACGTGTCGAGACAAATATGGAAGACTTCTACACACGTTGGGAGGCCAACCCGCTGGTCATCGACAAGTGGTTTTCCGTGCAAGCCATGCGGCCCCATGCGGGTGGTGTTCAGTCTATCCTGCAGCTTACAGAGAGCGCGCGATATCAACGCACCAATCCAAACCGTGTCCGCGCCTTGGTCGGCGGGTTTGCGATGGGCAATGCCGATCTGTTCCATAAAATTGATGGCTCTGGCTATCGCTTCTTTGCCGATCAAGTCTTGGATATGGACAGTCGTAATCCGTCCGTGGCCGCGCGCCTGTTGGGCGCGTTTGAAGTCTGGCGAAAACTAGATGACGAACGCCAAACTCTGATCGGAACCGAGCTGCAACGCGTCATCGCGGCCAAACCCAGCAAAAACGTCTTGGAAATCGCACAGAAGACCTTGGGCAGCGACAATTAAAGTGCAGGTCCTGAGAGCGGTATTTTAACACACTTCGCTTATTCTCTCTGACATGACCTCGCTTCATACAGCCGAAGGATTTCGCGACCATGTGTCCGAACAGCGCTTTTCTATCATGCGTCAGCCGATTGTCTCGCTGTCGACGGGTCAGTTGCACCATCACGAATGGCTCGTACGATTTGACCAAGATACGCACCTAGAAGGCGTTTTACGACCGGCAGAGATTTCAGGCGTCATCCGTGATTTGGACCTGTCCATGCTGGCGCAAGCGATCCTCGTGCTGAACGAAAATCCGGATGGCGGAGGTATCGCCATCAACCTCTCTGGCGCCTCAGTCGATAAGCCCAATTTTAAAGCATCCGTCATGGCGTGCCTAACAGCCCTCCAAGCGTCGCCAACCAAACTGGTCATTGAGCTGACCGAGAGCTGGCATATGCAAGATTTGGATCATGCGGATACGTTATTGGGAGAGCTGAAATCCAGAGGGCACCCGGTATGTCTGGACGATGTCGGTGCAGGCGCGGCGTCCATCCGCTATTTGCGTGCCCTACCTTGTAACTGGTTGAAAATTGACGGTGGTTTCGTTGCGGCGGCGTTTAATGCCTCGCGAGATCGGGCCATTCTGCGAGCACTCTTATCGCTCCGCGAGCCGCTAGACGTGCGCTTTATTGCGGAAGGCGTCGAGACGCAGGAGTTACGGGATTTCGTCACGGAACTCGGCTTTGACGCGGCGCAAGGTTTCGCCATCGGCCGACCAGAACCCGAAACCCGCATCACTTAGACGGGACGAAGCCCGCAAGCGCGTCACAGTTTCATCACGAAAACCGAGAAAAAGCGCGGAATTAAACGTCATATTAACCACGTTTTGTTCGACTAGGCTGACCCTTACGGCTAGTCCTGTAAAGGATGATTCGTCCGGTAGAGAGCGGACGTTTGTAAGTGGGATCATCCAATAGGATGGAAATGTCCGGACCATACCGTCCGAACACGAAGGGGAGACAGTGTTGCAGGATCGGCCAACCATGCCCGCGCAACCTTATGCGCCGCCGCAACCCGTCGCACCTGCTGGACAAGTCCCGCCGCGCCCTGTCGCACCAGCAGCACAAAACACTGGCGCAAGACCACCTGTCTTCACACGACCCGAAGGCACCTCGGCAGGCGGCGAAGACTTCGTTTCGCGCTTATCATCGCGCCTCGGCGGTCGAGATATTTTCAAGCGCCTACTGATCTCTACCCTGCTATTTTTTGCGCTCTTCATCATTCTGGCGATCACCAAATTCGTCAATGATGCCGGCGCGCAACGCGATGAAGAAATCAACCGTTTTGGCACCGCCCTCGCCGCACAAGCCCGCGCCGTAACATCAGAGCTCGATTCCGAAATTGCTTGGATCGAAACAGCCTTATCCATGAACGGCAGCCCGCAGCAGGTCGTCAATATCGTGACACGTTCTAAGAACATCATCGGCGCCGCTGTTATCGACGGAAATGGCCGCGTGTTGGCAGAAACCGTTGGCGTGGGGCGTCCTCTGGCTGCTTTGGATCGTCGAAACGTGCCTGCGCAAGGCGTCCGCGTCGATTCTTTGATCAATGACGAGGGGAATGCGACCCCCGTCGTCACACGGAAAGCTGGGGACCGCTATCTCGTTGTGGCTCTGGAGCCTGGCGCACTCGTCGGGGACCGGACAGGCTCTCGCGTTCTTATGCTCGATTCTGGGCGCGTCGTAGATGGCTCACCGACAATCGCGTCGCAAGGCACGCAATCCTATTACCGCGTTACGCCGAACAAACTCACCAACATGACGTTAGGCGACGATAGTGTGAATGTTGTCCAGCACGTCCGCGCAGACGATCGCGTTTGGTTAGGTGCTGCGCGCGTGGGACAAACCTCAAACCTCTCCGTTATCGATATCACGCCACGGGGCATGTCGACCGGGTTGAAGCAAAATCTCTTGCTGTTCGGGTCGCTTTTTCTTGGATCAGCTTGGTTGATTTGGATGTTGATGACGCAATTATTGAAGCAAATTGATGCCGTCCGAAAACAAAGTCACGAAGAAACGATTTCTCGCCAACGCTACCGGACGGCCATTGATGGGAGCCAAGGCGGTATTTGGGAAGTCGATCTAACGCGTAACACAGCCTATCTAAGCCCATCTCTCGCCAAGACTGTGGGATTACCAGAGACCGAGACGACTTTACCGCTTCCGAAGTTTTTGGCCCTGTTTGATGTCGCGCAGCGTGATGGTTTTTACAGCCTCCTCCGTCGTGCGCACATGAACGGCGCCTTCGAAATGGAAATGGGCGTCGCGCACGTTCCAATTTTCATGTCTTGCCGTGGTCGTCCCATGACCCGCGATGATCAGACCAAACTCGTTTTGGGCATGGCCATTGACGTTACAGAGACACGCGGCGCGCAAGCCCGCCTTCAAGCTGCTGAAGCGCGTCTGTTTGATGCCCTGCGATCTATGAACGACAGTTTTGTCATTTGGGACCAAATGGACCGCCTTGTTCTTTGGAATACGAAATTCGAAGATTTCTTCGGCTTCAAACCCGGCAATCTACAACAAGGCATGGAATATGCCGTTGTCGAATATCACGCCAAGGCCGCGATCGCGCAGGAATTAAAACTGGGCGACGGAACGGGTAACGAAATCCAACTGTCGGATGGCCGATGGGTTCGTTATCTGGAGACTTACACAACCGATGGCGGACGTGTCTCAATCGGTACAGAAGTGACCGCCATTCGAACGCGTGAACATGAGTTACGCGCCAATCAGGAGGCTTTGGAGCAAACGATTAAGGTTCTACGCAAATCGCAAGTCCGCATCGTGGAACTGGCCGAAAATTATGAGCAGGAGAAAATCCGCGCTGAAGAAGCCAACCACTCCAAGTCAGAATTCCTCGCAAATATGAGTCATGAGCTGCGAACACCGCTGAACGCGATCAACGGCTTCTCTGACATCATGAAAAAGGAAATGTTCGGACCGCTCGGCGACGCGCGCTACGCCGAATATGTCAATGACATCCTGTTTTCAGGCCAGCATCTGCTCTCGCTGATCAACGACATTCTGGACATGTCCAAAATTGAAGCCGGTAAAATGACATTGAACACAGAAGCCATGGCGATGTCCGATATGATTTCGCAGGTCATGCGGATTGTTCGCGGGCGGGCAGATGAGAACCGCTTGAAGCTAATTTATGATGGTGCGGCTACGCCAGAGATCGAGGCCGACCCGCGCGCTGTGAAACAGATCCTGCTGAACCTGACGACCAATGCGATTAAATTTACACCAGAAGGTGGCGTCGTCACAATCGGCGTTGAGGTTAAATCGGCAGGCCTGATCGTGCGCGTTTCCGACACAGGTATCGGCATATCAGAAGAGGACATCAAACGCCTCGCCCAGCCGTTCGAACAGATTGATAGCCAACACTCTCGACAACATGAAGGCACAGGTCTCGGCTTGGCTCTGTCGAAATCATTGGTCGAATTGCACGGTGGCAACTTTGCGATCCAGTCCGTGGTGGGCCAAGGGACGACGGTTATCTTCACCCTACCAAATACACCTGCCAAGCAGGCTGTTGCCGATACGAGCAGCGAAGTCGGTAGCGAAATCTCCCGGATTGCCGCAGATATCGCACAGGTGTTGCAACAGAACGAGACAGCCTTGGGAGAGGAGCCGCCAGCGCAGCCCGCTCCTGCACCGGTTCAGGCGCCGCCCCCGATCGTGCAGAAGCCTGCAGCTTAAAGATAAAACTAGATTTGATTATGCCGAGACGGCGTCAGTTTTTGTCTCAACCTGACGCGACTTCAACCTTGGGAACATCAGACTAGCGCGAAGGCCCGGGCGGTTCGCATCTCCGCCATTATCAGCATCAGGCAAATCTTCATTATCCGCCATGATAAACTCTGCACGGTGAAGATCAGCGACAGCTTCGACCAAAGATAGCCCCAGACCACTGCCTGGGAGAGATCGCGATTTATCTAAGCGGACAAAGCGCTCCTTCACGCGCTCACGATCCCAGCTGGGAATGCCCGGCCCATCATCGGCAATCGCGATCTCGATATGCCCACGTGTGCGGCGACAGATCAGCGTGATCGACCCGCCAGACGGCGTATATTTAATCGCATTCTCCAAGAGGTTCGAGACGGCTTGCGAGAGTAGCCCTCGATCTGCAGAGATCATCGCCTTCGACGAAATATCCGCCTTAAAACTCAATCCAGCATCCTCGCAGGCTGGCTCATAAAGCTCGGCGAGGTCATCAAGGATAGGTTTAGGGTCCAGCGGTTTTAGGAGCTCGCGCCGCTCGCCCGCTTCCAGTCGTGCAATCCGCAGGACGGAGTCAAACGTCGTCAAAAGCTGATCCGCATCATCCGCCGCCGCATAAAGGACGTCGGCCTCCTCGGCTTCGCCCAACTCAACGGCAGCGGTTTCCAATCGTGTGCGCAGTCGCGTTAGGGGCGTCCGCAAGTCATGGGCGACACTATCCCCGGCATAGCGCATCGCCTCCATCAGGCGAGAGATATGATCCAGCATCGCGTTCAAATGCTCGGCCAGCAGGTCCATCTCATCTTCGGAATAATTTCGCGGCGCACGACGGTCGAGATTGCCCGCACGAACATCGGTAGCGAGGCGGTTGAACCCTTCCACACGCCGGGCAAAACGTCGGGAGACAAAGAAAGAAGACAATAAGCCGAGAAAAGCCGCGATCCCCATCGCAGGCAGTAAGGTCGTACGAATTCTTTCCCCCGTACGCGAAATAGATTCTACGTCTTTTCCGACAATGACACTCGCGACCCGCTCTTCATCCAGCATGATATAGCTGACAATCCCGCGCGCACGGCGATCATTAAATTCGTCTGATTGAAATTGCGGATTATTATAGCGGAACTGAATGAGGCTAAATATGCGCTCGCCGTCTTCGGCCTGCGCTAAAGTCTCGAATTTTTCATCCCCCGTCCGGTTCGACAGGTTCCCGCGAGGCTGGGCGCTCCGGTTCGCCAAGAAATAGAGGCCCTCGAAACTTGTCCCGCGCTCGTCCACGGCATTACCGACGGCTTCAAAACCGACAACATTATAGACGTTCTTGTAAAGCGGACTATCCGCCGTGATCCGTGGGTCCAGACGTCCCGTTGCGATTGCGGCTTGTATGGCTGTCTGACCGGCTTGGTCATAGACATTTTGGAGTTCTGAGATCTCGGCGATGTTAACGCCATCAACGCGGTCCAGCTCCGTATTGATCATAGAATAATACATATAGCCCAGCGACGCGCCGACAGAAAAAATCGTCAGCAACGCCCCGAGCAGGGAGAGGCGGAACAGCGTGTTCCGCATCATTTTTTGTATGGCCGCAATCATGCGGATCGTCCTAGGCGGGCGGGCCTAGACCTGCAAGCGATAGCCCGCACCGCGCACAGTATGTAGCAGCGGCTCATCGAACTCTTTGTCGATCTTGCCACGCAGGCGCGAAATATGGACGTCGATAACGTTGGTCTGGGGGTCAAAGTGGTAGTCCCAGACTTTTTCAAGCAACATCGTGCGGGTCACAACCCGACCCGCATTGCGCATCAGACATTCCAACAGGCGAAATTCGCGCGGTTGCAGGAGAATTTTCTGACCATCGCGACGAACGGTCCGCGCGAGGAGGTCCATCTCCAACCCGCCGACTTTCAGCTTTGTGACAGCCGCCGTAGGATCAGAGCGGCGCCCAATCGCTTCGACACGCGCGAGGAGTTCCGTGAAGCTGTAGGGCTTGGCGAGATAATCATCGCCACCGGCTCGCAAGCCTTCGACTTTTTGATCGACTTCACCTAGCGCTGATAGGATCAGCACGGGCGTTGCATCGCCGTCTTCGCGCAAATCAGAGAGCAACTCCAACCCGTCACGCTTTGGCAGCATCCGGTCCAGAATCAAAGCATCATAATCTGCGGCGCGGGCCATTTCTAACCCCAGATCTCCATCGGGGGCGAGATCGACAACATGGCCGGCCTCCATCAGTCCTTTTCGGACATATTCGGCCGCAACCGAGTCATCTTCGACAACGAGTATTCGCATCTGCTTCTCCATGGGCCCCCACCCTTTGATTCACTTAAGTTTTATAGCAACGGGAGCACCATATAGGTTTCCGTGCCATCTTTACGTCTGACATTTACGACTAACCCGTCCTGCTGTGCCGACTTGGCATTCAACACGATGGATTTCCATTTTGCGACTTCCGCGACGGGCTGGCCGTCAGCTTCCATCAGGACCATGCCCATTTTAAAACCGCCCTGCTCGGCTTGACTGCCGGGATCGACAGCCTCGACATAGACGCCGACTTGGTCCGCACGCATGTTAATAGCTGAGCGAAACTCTGGCGAAAGGTCCAGCAGGTGCAGCCCAGTGTCGATATTGACCTTGGGCTTTGACATATCCTGTGGCGGTGGAGGTGGCGGGAGGCCTTGGCTCTCGGCACTGGCCTTGCGGATTTCATATTTCTCTGGGCGCTCGCCGATTTGCACGTCGAGCATGAATTGTTTCTCGCCCCGCTCGTAATAGAATTTCGCGACTTGTCCCGGTGCGATAGCCGCAATGGCGCGAGTCGCTTCGACGGAGTTTCTGACGACCGTATTATTGATACGCAGGATAATGTCATCGACTTGCAACCCGTAGACTTGCGCCGGAGAACCGGGAAGCGCCGAGGTGATTGTCGCCCCGCCCTTATAAACACCGGGCTGTCCATCCAGCGAATATTCCGCCGTCCGCAGGGCTGCGCCGAGATAACCACGCCGCACGCGACCATCTTTACGAATAGAGTTGATGACTTCTTCGGCTGTGTAATGCGGGATAACAAAGGCAATCCCTACGCTGGCGCCTGTGGGGGAGTAAATCGCCGAGTTCACGCCAATCACATCACCATTCAGATTGAACAGCGGACCGCCAGAGTTCCCGCGGTTAATCGTGGCGTCAGTCTGGATATAATCGACGTAAGAGCCGCTATCGACGCGCTCGCGACCAATGGCTGAAATCACGCCCAATGAAGTCGATTGACCAATACCAAAGGGGTTACCAATCGCAACAACCCAATCGCCGATGCGCAGCTCTTCACCACTATGAAAATCCACATGCGGAATCGGCGCATTGGTCTGCAAGCGTAACAAGGCCAGATCGGTTTCTTCATCTGTGCCGATGATCTCGGCCGGCATTCGGGTTCCGTTATTGAACTCGATGTCGATGTTCGTGCCGCCTTCGATGACGTGATAATTCGTCACGACTTCGCGTTGGTTCGAGATGACAAAGCCAGAGCCTTGGCCCTCGGATGTGGTCTCGCCCGTATCCGTCGTCACGATAATATTCACAGTCGAACGGCTGACCCGATCCACGAGATCAGCGATCGACGGCAGCGCGTTGATCGGCATGTCCATGATATTCGTGCCAGGCGTGATCGAAGGTGCGGCAACAGGCGCGGCTTGTGGGGCAATCTCGCGTGTTGTCTCTGGCGCACTCTGGGGCGTTAGGATGGGGGCTGGCAACCCAAGACCCACTTCTTGCGTGACATCATTTGCGGGTGGCGGCGGTGACGTCTCGCCCATATCGCGCAGAGGTGTAAATTCATTTTGGGGGGTGGGTTGATCCAGCACGACTTCATAGCGATCCGCATCTGCGAAAATCAAAGTCGCGTCTTGCGCAACGGCCTGTGGGGCCAAGCCAAAGGCCATGACGGACCCCAGCAATGTCAGCTTCATCTTGGACACGGTTAACCCTTCCTCACTTTGCAGACTGCAAGGGTGGATATGACCCAATGCTGTCCAAAACATGACGAAACCGCAATGTTTCGTCAGTTTGTCCCGCCCTGAGAGAACACCAGAATATGGTTGTTCTTTGGCATGGCGCGGAGCTCTGCGAGATTAAAGCCGCGTAGTGCGAAGATATGCTTAACGAGGTCCAAAGATCGGACCCCCCAAGCGGGATTTCGGGATTTTAGGCTGAGATCAAAATCCAAATTGGACGGCGCGCTGTCTTCGCCAAAAAGATAGGGGCCATAAAGGATCAGCAGACCTTCTCCATCGAGCCTCTCCTTCGCCCCATCCGCCAAGCCTTCCGTCGCGGAAAGCGGGGCGATATGAATCATATTTGCACAGAAAATAGCGTCGAGGTGAGGCAAGCCCACGGTCCATTCGTTTTGGCTCGTATTGATGTTGAGGGGTGCGGGCAGATCTAGCTTTTCATGCGCGATCCATGCCGCTTGGCTCTCGCGCGAGGTTGGATCTGGGTCAGAGAACTGCCAGCGCAGATCAGAGCGTTTGAGACAGGTCGCAATGCCCTGCTCGCCCGTGCCGCTAGCAATCTCTAGAACGCACGCCGCCTGCGGAAGGAGGTCTGCTAAGGCGCTTGAAACGACCTCTTTGTTTCGTCCCGCAGAGGGCGAGAACAGGCGACCATCCCGCACGTCACGATCTTCTAAGGCAGTGGGCGGCGGCTGGCTCATCCGTCTGGTGCGGCGGGCAAACGCAAAACAGCCTCTAAACCGCCAATCTTAGCCCGACCTAGTTCCAAAGACCCATTATAGGCTTCCGCCAGATCACTGACGATGGACAGGCCCAGACCTGTGCCGGGCGTAGCTTCATCCAGCCGAGCGCCGCGCTTGAGGGCTTCATCATATTGCTCAGGCTCTAGACCCGGACCTGAGTCGCGGACGGAGATCGTAAACTGGCTTGGCGCGCTGCGTCGGATATCCACCTCGACCTTGCCGCGGGTCCATTTCGCAGCATTATCCATCAGATTCCCGACCATATCTTCAAGGTCTCTCGGATGACCGCGAAAGCGCAGACCGGTCTCGCCTGATTTCGTGATGATCAGGTCACGCTCGCGGTAAATGCGCGGCAGTGTTCGGACCAGACCATCCACGACAGGATCGACATCCGCCCGTACACCAATGGCTTGCCCCCGCGCAGCCGCCCGCGCGCGACGCAAATGATGGTCCACTTGCGCGGACATGCTCTCAGTCTGACGAGAGACGACATCTGAATTTGTGGTTTTGCCAGCTGCGGCCTCATTGCGAAGAACCGCGATGGGCGTTTTCAGCGCATGGGCAAGATTACCCACATGGGTTTGCGCACGCTCCACGATATTTTTATTATGCGCGATCAAGCTATTCAGCTCGCCCGCCAGCGGCGCGATTTCAGGCGGGTAAGAGCCGTCGACCTGTGCCGCACGCCCTTCCCGCACATCTGCAATCCGGTTCCGCAAATCAAACAGCGGGCGCAGGCCCAAGCGCACCTGCGTATAAACGGCGAAAACCAGGCCAATCGTGACCAAGAGCATCAAACTAAGCATCGTCAGAACCAAGGTCCGGATCGACTCGATCACAGGCTGACGGTCGGCTGCGGCCGCGACGATAATAGGGTCCGTGACGCCCTCAAATGCAACCTGTCGCGCAACTACGCGCAAGGTCTCATCCGCTTCGACATCCGGTCCTGCCGTAATAAACCGGACGGGTTCAGCCGTAACGGCGGCTAGCGCAGCCTCTGCATTATCATTCACATAAAACCGCGCGCCATAAAGCGAGCGGGAGGAGAGAGCGGGCAGAATTTCTCCGCCTTCGCCGAGGATTCCCATGACCCAATATCGACCTGATAATGCGCGCTGATATCGCGGGTCCGGCAGTTCACGCGACAAGCGCAACGTCCCGTCTTCGCGCACTTCGACGGACGCAATAAGGCCCGTCACAGCCGCCTCTAGAGGTTCATCAAAACCACGATATGTTGAGCTACGGGAGACCCAAGTCAGGGCCAGCGCGGCTAAAACCAGCGCCGGAATCGCCCAAAGTGCCGCCCCGCGTACAAGCGAGCTGACGAGTGATCGCGGCGCCCCCGTCATATATTATGTCGCAGGCGCTTCCGCTTCTGGGTCCAGCAAGCGATAGCCAAGACCACGTACAGTCTCGATACGGCTGGTCCCGATTTTCTTGCGCAAGCGACCGACGAACACTTCGATCGTGTTGGAATCACGGTCAAAATCTTGATCATAAATATGCTCGACGAGTTCCGTACGGGAAATCACGCGACCTTCATGCGCCGCCATGTAGGACAACAGACGAAACTCGTGACTTGTCAGCTTGATCGCCTGACCATCGACAAAGGCCCGGGCTGCGCGATTGTCGACGCGCAAATCTCCAATTTCAATCGTATCTGTCGTATGACCCGACGCGCGGCGTAGCAGCGCCCGTAAGCGCGCCATCAGCTCTTCCGTGTGGAACGGCTTTGTCAGGTAATCATCGGCGCCCGCATCAAAACCGGCGACTTTTTCAGACCATTGATCTCGCGCCGTCAGGATCAAGACCGGGAACGTCTTTCCATCCGCGCGCCACTTCTGAAGGACGGAAACACCGTCAATCAGGGGCAAGCCGAGGTCTAGAACGACGGCATCATAGGGCTCGGTATCGCCAAGAAAATGGCCTTCTTCACCATCACTGGCGACATCCACAGCATAGCCAGCGTCCTTGAAGGTCGCTTTCAGTTGACGGGAAAGGTCGGCGTCGTCTTCGACGATAAGAATGCGCATGGGGGAGCCTTGAAGGTAACGTCGGGACTATTTTACTTTTGTGACGCGTCCCGTGTTGGCGTCAATATAAACATCGACGATTTTATTGTTCGGCGCGATAACACGCACGCGATAAGTATCGCCACTGCGTTTAATATCAACGGCTTGGCCGCCTTTTACTCGTGATTGTGCGATAGATTTCGCCTGCGCGGGTGAGATACTGCTTTGCGCCTGCATGACAAAATGACTTTGCGGCACGGCAAAAGCACTCGCGCCAGCGCCTATAGACAGCGTAGCGGCAAGAATCGCACGAAAGATATGTCGTTTATTCAACATATTGGCGTTCTACGCCGCGCCCCCTGAACAATATCTGAATATCGCCTCACGCATCTGTCAGATCAACCCTCTGCGAAGATCGTGCTTCTCGCCATCTGGCAGTAAATCCGCGATCACACTGCCGCCCGCCAACTCGCCATCCGTCAGTTTTATCTGTGGCGTTACATAAAGGTCACCGGTTCCGTCTTTGGCTCTCACGCCTTTGCCCTTCAAGCGAAAACGCTTGCCGCTATTCGTACCGGGGGGGATTGTCAGAGGGACCGCACCCGATGGCATGTCGATGTTGATCTCAGTGCCTTTGAGAGCTTCTGATAGCGAAATCGGGACATCGAGTTTCAGGTCATTTCCATCGCGAGAAAGGTTCCGGTGCGGCAGAACAGAGATTTTCACCCGCGCGTCTCCGGCTGGGCCACCATTTGCGCCGGGTTGACCTTTGCCGCGCAGCCGGACCGTTTGACCATCTTTGATGCCCTTCGGGAATTTGACTTTTAGGCCTTTACCAAGGTCTTTTACCCCGCCTGTCAGGGCGTCTGCCAGGCTCATTTTGAGTGTATAGCGAATGTCTTCACCCTGCTGGGGAGGTTGGCGAAATTGTTGTTGCTGCTGGCGCCGTTGATAGCCACCGCCGCCTGCGCCCATATTCATGCCGAAAAGGGACGAAAACAGGTCGGCCATATCGTCTTGGCCGCCCATGCCGCCAAATCCACCAAACCCCGTATTCATACCGCCGCTCGCATTCGCGTGACGAAAACCACCCGCAAAGGGGTTTTGCTGCTGACCCGACGCATCGACACGCCCAGAGTCATATTGCGCGCGCAAATCTGGGTTCGACAACAAATTATAGGCGGCCGTGACTTCTTTGAAGCGCTCCGCCTTTTTCTCATCTCCTGGGTTCACATCGGGATGCAGCGTTTTCGCTAGTTTACGATACGCAGATTTGATCTCTTTCTCGGTCGCGGATTTTGGCACGCCGAGCAATGTGTAAGGGTTTTTCGCCATGCCTAACATCTAAGGCGCTGAAGCGCGTTTTCAACGGCTTAGACGTAGATTTCCAGCGCAGGCCCTGGTCCAACAAACGGATCAATCTCAGAAATCTCTACAGACGTCTGCTGACCGAGCGAGAGCGGAAGGTCGACCACGGTCTCGGATGTTTCCAAAACCTGTTCCAACCAACGGACCCGATAGGTCCGTGGATCATCGCGATCTATCGCGCTTCGACCTATCCATGAGAGGCGCACGCCGGATTGAATTGGTTTAACCTCGGCATGCACAGGCGACAGCGGTCGGCGGTGCGCGGCCTCATAGGTGAATTGCGCAGGAATACCTGTTCGCCCTCCGGCCACGACGGACAGCTCTATGGGTTGACCGATGTAATCAGCATCCAAGCTGAGCGTTTCAAGGCCCGCATCGAGCCAGACAATCCGCGCCCCGCTCGATAGGCTTTCAACCTGCGCATCATCTGACCCATCTAACCCGCGCAAGAGTGTCCGCAATCGCCACTGCTCTGGCCCGATTAGCGTTATATTTGCCGCCGCGATAATCTCCCAGCCTTTGGCTGTCTCAACCGCGAAACGATTACCTTGCGAGAGTATATCTGCCGCGGGTCGCGCAACGAGTGTCGCATCCGGCAACCAGATATCGAGAGTCGTCATGTGGTCCCATACTGTGACAGGCGCAAACGTCAGCGGGCTGAGTGTCGCGCCAATTTTCACAGCTGTCTCTGTCGTCACGCTTTGCCCGCCAGCCTCTAAGCTCGCCGGGCGGAATGGCGACATCAGCGCACCAACATGAGGCCCCGCTCGTCCGGGCAGATCAAAAACCAAAGCAGCCGGCTCTGACACCCAGCTGGGTGTGGCCGTTATAACAGGTGTCGGCCCTGAAACATCTTTCGCAAACGCGGTCTCGGCCAGTTGGATGGCACTCACCTCTGACAGTGTGCCAGACAGGATAGATGTGATCTGCCAAGTTGCGTCCGTATCCGGCAACCGGACACGTCCGCCTGCGGACAAGGCGCGAGCCGTCGAGGGCGGCACGGCAAAGCGCGCAGTGTGTCGCGCGGGTTCGCTCTGTGCGAGAACACGATTCGCAACCGCCCGCGCATGACCTATGTCCATGACCAGCGGCGCGCGTATGTCAGCAACACGCACCGTCGCGGCCAGATCGTTTCGCGCAGAAACGGAGCCAATCTGATAGTCGCGTCCAGCGTCGATAAAAGCGACACGCGCATCGCGAAGACTGGCTGATCCATCTTCTGTCTCAAAGGTGATCGCCCCCATATCCGCAACAATTAATTCCGACGGATTTATATCGAAGATGGGCTTCGCATCAGGTGCAAAAAATTCTACCTGTCCGGCAGTTTCTGCCATGACAACGTCATAAATTTGCAAGAGCGGAATGAGCGCGTCTCGCGTTCGCATCGGGCGGTCAATGACATAGCCCGAAACAAGGCCTGTGACGCGAGAGACATCAATGTCTTCTAGTCCTGCTTCCTCCGTGAGTTCCGTCAAAACATCGCCCAGCGGAACCAATCCCGTCCGCCCGTTTATCCAATGACCCGTCTGCCAATTTGGGCCATCAGACCAGACATCTGTTCGCGCTGGAAAGTCTGGAAAGGGCCGCGCGTCCCACGCCCAAACACTCGTCGCATCAGGATCGATCATCCGTGCCCCTGTCACAATCGACACAGGATTGTTCTGGGCACCAGCCCAATAGCCAATAAGGCTTTCCAAGTATCGACGCTGCATGAGATCATCACGTGAACCATCTGAATAATATGGAATATTACTCTCAATACTTTTCCCGTCAGAGAATAGATTTGGCTGGTTCGCGCCGTATCGAACAGCAGGGCAACCGACCTCTGTCAGCCAGAAAGGTTTGGATTCAGGCTGCCAGTCTGTCGCGATGGAAACGCCGTCTACAACATTGAAATGCGGCTGGGACCACCAGTTCCGTAAGTCTTTATAGCGGTAGACCCAATCGGAAATTGGTAATCGGTTTTGCGCTTCGCGGTCTGCATCACTAGCGTAATACCAATCATACCCTTCGCCACCTTCAATGTTCGCAATTAGATAATCTAATTCATAAGGTGTCTCAAAGTTATCAGCATCCAGATGCGCCCCATCTCGCCAATCTGACAGTGGAAAATAAGCATCGATTCCGACGGCTGTAATCGCTGGAGACGCCCAGAGTGGATCAAGGTGATAGAACACATCACCCGATCCATCTTGCGGCTGATACCCAAAATATTCTGACCAATCCGCCGCATAGGTCAGACCCGTATCTTGGCCCAAAATGGCGCGCACATCCGCCGCTAAGTCAGCCATCTGTTCGACGGCTGGAAAGGCTCCGGCTGGATCACGCAAGGTTGTTAGCGCTTTCATCTCAGAGCCGATGATAAAGCGATCAACACCGCCAGCGCGGCGCGCCAAATTCGCATGAGAGAGAATGAAATTCCGGTAGCGATTGTCATCGGCGCGATAGTGATCAGATCCGGCACCAAGGCTATAATCTGAAACCTGTGCCGTCCCGAAAAAAACCTCAACATCCGCTCGCGTTGTCACACTTTGATCCTGCGTCGTGACTCTCCCTCGCCAGGGAAACCCGTCCGCATCCATCATAAGGAACGGATAAAGCGTCACACTCAACCCGCGCTGACGCAGTGAACGAATGGCCGAGATCAAACTCTCATCCGACGGGGTGCCGCCAAAATTCGGGCGACCTTCTGCATCCTGACTGATCAGATAGGCCGTGCCGCGATCATCGCGCCCGACGTGCCAACTGATCCCACGAGTTACACGCTCACGACGTTCAACCCCCGGACGGATTTCGCACTCCCCGCAAGCAAGAGAACTCCCAAACCAAGCCGAGATGATTGAGACATTTCCACAATTCGGCAGCTGTGCTTGTAGTTGGTCTAGCGCGAGCTCCAAATCTGCCTGCCCGCTCATATTATTCATATTCACGGGGCGCGTCAGGCCGGGAGTTGGGCGTTCCTCAACGATTGTCGAACTATAGGCAAACTCCCCCGATCCCGGCAGCAAGCAAACCGAGCGGACCAGTTCTTCTAGCCGTCCAGACCGCGTACCAACGGCGCGAACGATCTCGACATTGATCTGTGGCAAGCGCCCCCCATAATTGTCCAAGGGGAAGTCCTCAAAGACGATATAGGCCGTATCCCGGAAGGCGGGCACGGCACCGGGTTCGGTGGCGGCAATTACGGGATCGGGCGGCTGATCCGATGTTCCGCGATGCGTCCGGATCGTCAGCCCGTCCGTGGCAAGTGGCGCGCCATTCGCCCAAATCCGATCAACGCCGAGGATTTCACCTTCGCACAGGCCAATCGCAAAACTGATCGAATAGCTATAATTCGTCTGAGTTGGCCCGCCTTTTCCACCGCCGACGCGTTCCTCGCTGGATGTTTCGCGCATATGGCTGGCCCAGATCACCTGCCCTGCCAACCGCACCCGTCCGAATACGCGCGGCATCGGGGCGCCGTCGCGTGAGGTTTGCAGATGAAAGCTCTCGAGCTGTGGGCCCTGAAAGTTCCGCGTGTCGAATGCATTGGAAATGAACTGGCTCGCGGTTTGGGCCGCAATGGCTGTGCCCGCTTGGACGAGCGCATTGCCCGCGATCTGGACCCCGGCAACGGCGAGATTGGTCATGATGGTGTCTCCGCGAAGGGTGTCAGGGGTGGAAAGGCGAAACTGTGGACCCAGCGACGGCGCCAATAGGGCACAAGTGCGCTCTCAACGACGGCGCGCCCCCAATAGGCATGAGTCAGAATATGCGTGTCGGTCAGAACCCCAATGTGTTTGCATGGCACGCCCGGGGACATGCGAAACAGCATGACATCGCCCGGCTGTATCGCAGCATTTGTAATTGGTTTGAGCCAGCGCCGCGCCGCGCCGAGCAAGGCTTCATCGCCGGAGGCATCCGACCAATCTGGCGTATAGGCTGGCGGTGTCTCAGGCTCGGCACCATAAAGTGTGCGCCAAATGCCCCTGATCAAGCCCAAGCAATCTGTGCCAGCACCGCGCGCACTCGCCTGATGACGATAGGGCGTGTCGATCCAGTCTTTGCAGCATGACAGCACAGCCACCCGAGTCTCTGAATCACTCATAATCGATAGCGCGAGCTGCCATCCCGACGATCACTGTCAATCGGCCCGGCTTGGAGCGCGTCGTCCCCGAGCAGGTAAGGAAAGCCCCGAAAATTCTCCGTATTGGCAAATATATCACGGCAGGCGGTAAAACTGCGCGGGCAATCCGTCTCAGTCGGATAATCCGCGCGGTTCAAACCGCAGCGGCTATCACAAAAGCTCGCGTCACATTGGCGCGAAAACACACGGCCATGCGAACGGTCTAGCAGACTGGCGAGCCCGAGCCATTCCGCCTCAAACCCGTCACCTTGAGCGCGCACATCACTAATCCGTCCTTCGCTCAGTCGGGTCGGTGCCTCGCCACTCTGCCAGTCGTAAGAAAATTGCACGAGGCGCGCGTCGTCCAATACGCCGTCAGCAATGGATTGCGCATCTAAACCCACGACGTCAAAAACGGTTTGGAGGGTTCCGCTATCACTATCGAAACCTGTTTGATGTTCCGCCGCGGACGCCGTGAAACTCGCCTGCGGAGAATAGGTGACGTCGGTAATCACAAGAGGCCTATCATGATCCGTGAGGCCATAAGTTTGGCCATCGCCGAGTCGGAGCTGCCAGAGCGTACAGCGGGTTGAGACCTCAGACATGATCCAAGACCTCGATCAGAGGAATGTCGTCGATACGTGTGGCCGCGAAGTCGCTTAAGACAATGTCGAGATGATCCATCGCGAAGCGAACCGGCACATCAAACTTGCATCCAGCCGTGACCCTTGCGCCCGTTGAGGGTGGTGTCTCAAAAGTGATTTCTCCTGTGAGGTAATTAATTGCGACGTCAATTTCGACGGCATCGACGGCCACGCGAACGGTCCCCACTACGGGTTTCGTCAGTGGGCGCATCTGGACATAGGGTTCCGCCCCATAGGCTTTCGCGAGTTGGAAAACTGTCCGCTCTCCATCGCCGAGCCCGAGTAAGACATCCGTTGCGCTAACGCTCTCAGCCGTCGCGTGATCTAGTGGATCCCGAAATCGGAACGCATGTAATGCGCCCAATCTAGATTCAAAAAATGCAATAAGTTCAGAAGCCTCCGCCTGTGACTTTAACCCACTGACCGCGTTATATCTCCGTCGAGAAAAAGCATGGGGCGTGTTTCTCGCTTCGCCACCACTGGCGAGTTGGAGAATATCCGTGCGCCGCACAGGTCCACCACTCGCACCAAAAGCGAGGCGTGTCGGGAAGCGTATATCGTGAAAATCTGTCATCCTTTATCCTCCCGATCGGGCCACAACGGATGCGATCCGATTGGCCATTTGACGTTGCGAAGGTTGCGCACCAGAGCCTGTCGCCTGTGCTGCACCGGACACGTTCACGGTCACAGTATTGCGTCCGGATGCACCACCCAGAGCGCCTGTGATTGCCCCAGTCAGAGAGCCAACAAACCCTTCCAAAGGCGCCGTAATTAATTGATCAATTGCCAATTTCGCAAAGTCACGCGTGATGCTTTCGGCCAAGGCATTGAACGAAAACTCACCTGTCTGCGCGGCTTTTTCCAAACTATTCGCGATCCGATCGCCCGCCTGTTCAAAGGCGCGGGCGACGTCATCGGCTGCCTGGCTGGCGGGGCCATTGGCAAAGCCCTCCAGCGCATCGCGTGCGGCCTCTGTCAGTGTATTCTCACTCTGCATGTTCAGATCCTTCATCCGGATACGCCGCCATGAGCGCACCCAATTCCGTCTGCCCGCATCCGGCCACACGGGTCGTTTCCATCAGCACGAGCCAGTCGCGCAAATCGGTGTTCCAGAAATTCGCAGGACTCATCCCAAAACGCCGCACGGCGATTTGCAGCCAGCTCTCAAACGGCCAGCTCATGCCAAGGCCTCGACGATCAGCGCGCTGATTTCAGGTAGCAGTTCCGCGATGTTTTCTTCTGACAGCTGCCCCTCTAGGCGCGGCGTTGCGAGAGCCGATAAGACGTCATTCCAATCCGCTGTGTGCGCTTTCCGTAATCGCGCAGACAGTTCGCTTGGGCTTTCACACGCCAGCTGTTTCGCGATTTCCGCCAATCCCCCGACCGTCAGCCTGAGCGCCGTCGGGACGCCCGCCACTTGTACGCGTTTTATATGCGGGCTCATTGCGTGGCAGCGAAGACCGGCACGCCAGCGCTCGAGAGGGTTAGCTCAAACTGCGCCTCGCCATTATAGCTGCCGGCATAGGATAGGCTCGTGATATGAAACGCGCCCATGATGGTTCCAAAATCAGGAATGACAAACTGGCACGTCTGGGCAGATTGTGCGAAAAACGCCTCTCGCACGCTGGCATCTGATGCCGCATCGCGAAACACCCCTGTGCCAGAGATTTCCGCCGTGCGGATGCCTGCCCCCGGCAAAAGCTCTTTCCAGCCGCCCGAGCCCGTATCGGTCACATCGACGGGCTTGGCATTCAGGCGCAGAGATTTGGTCCGCAATCCCGCGACGGTCGTAAAAACGCCGTCACGTTCGATTTTCAGCAGCATTTGGCTGCCCTGTTGTGCGCTCATGCTGCGCCTCCAATTTGTGTGGTGAATGAGATGCGCAACAAGCCGTGCTGGGTGCGGCCGTCAGCGGCGCGTAAGACATCGGAGTAAACGGGGTTGGCACTGCGCACGGCGATATGTCCGGTATCACTGAGGCGTTCCGCCTTTAGCGCCGCCCCCACTCGCGTGAGCAGGCCCAGCACTTCCGCGCGTCCTGAATAGCGGGACCACACATGCAAGGTCATCTGATGCACGGCCATGGGGGTGTCATCCGCGCCAATATCCTCGGACCGCATCGCGCCATAGGTGAGATAGGGGAAGATCGGATCTTCGGGCGCGGCGTCATAGAGGCGCGGCGGCGTGCCATTACCGCCCAGCGCGTCGTTGATGCCGATATCCTCGGCCAAGACAGCGTGGACAGCGAGCGCGAGCGCTTCGGCCTGTTCGGTGATACTCACTGGTGTTCCTCCTCACAGATCAGATGCAAACGCTCACCCCGCGTGTCGGGGTCGCTGGCGGCGATGACGCGTAAAATTCGGCTGCCCCAGATGAGGCGCGCACGTTCGGGAAAATGCGGGTCATAACGAATGACGACGCGGTAGCTCTGCGTGACGGCCAAGCGCCCGTTCTCACGCACTTCAGAGATCGTCTTGGGCTGGATCGCCGCCCAGAGTTTACGCTGGAACGCCCAGGTCGTGACAGTCCCACCCAGATCATCGGCGACAACTGACGGCGTATAGAGGCCCAGTCGGGTCCGTAACCGCCCGATCATAGTCGCAGCCCCCGATAGGGTGCTACCAGTGCATCTACCATCATCGGGATGGGCGGCGCGGCGCTATCGCCGCGATGCTCATAAAGATGCGCCACGAGAAGCAAGAGGGCTTGGCGTAATGGTGTCGGAATATCCGCAGGATCCGTGCCGAAGCCGGCCGTAAAATCGATCTCAACGACGCCAGATCGCGGGATTGTCACGGTGACTGGACGCGCGCGCAAATTTGCCGCGCTATCAATAGCTGTGCCGTCCAAGCGAATGGCCTCAATCGAGGTCACGGGATAGCGATGCAGGCGCACGGTCCCGGCTTCGACTGGGCGGCGCAAGCTTTGCGCGCGCGTGATGAGGGAGAGCGCGCAGAGGTTTTCGATATAGGCTGCCGCCGTCGCGATCAGCTCTAAGATCAGCGCATCTTCCGTATCGGTATCGACGCGCAGAAATGTCTTTGCCGCAGCCAGCGATACGGCTCCCGACGGCGGCGGGGCAAGATCAGTCAATGTCATGGGAGCCTCAGCTAAGTGGAAATAAAAAAGCCCGCCGGATGGCGGGCTTCGAAAAGCAGTTGAGTGGTGTCGGTTTAGACAGCGGCGAGCAGCTTGATCGCGTCCACATCTTGAACGCCACCGCCCACACGTTTCGTCGTGTAGAACAGCACGTAAGGCTTGGCAGAATACGGATCGCGCAAGACCCGCACGCCCTGACGGTCGGCAATCAGATAACCGCGACGGAAGTCACCAAAAGCAACGCAGGCGTTACCGCTCGCAATGTCGGGCATCTCTTCCATCTCGACCAAAGGATAGCCCAGCAAGGTCGACGGCGTGCCGGACGCGATAGAGGGCTGCCAGATGTAATTACCATCTGCGTCCTTGAACTTGCGCACGCTGTTGATCGTGCGGCGGTTCATGACAAAGCTCGCTCCCGTACGATATCGGGACTCCGGCGCATAGATCAGGTCAATCAGATCATCGGTATTGATCTCACCGGCTGTGCCTGTGTCGATCTGATCGAGGCCATAGGTCAGGAAGCCTTTGGGCTTGTCCACACCGTCGCCACTGACGAAGGCGGCCGTTTCTTGTGCTGAGAAGACATCGCGCACTTCGTCGGCCAGCCACGCATCGACGTCGGCTACGCTGTCATCCAGCAGGGCCTGCGTCGCGGCCGGCATGGCGTAAAGCTCATCCGTTGGGAAATCGAGCAGTTCGAGCTGTGGTGCGTCGGCGTCGATGGCAGCGGCAATGCCTGTCCAGCCAGCACTGGCGCCGGCCATAGAGACGGGCTTGCGGAAGGCACAGGCGCCGATTGTGCGGACTGTCGCCAGGCCACGCATGGGCGAGGTCTCGGCTAGAACAGCATCAATGCGCGTCTCTGTTTCGATCGGGGCGATCATGCCGCCCTCACCGTCCATCGAGGCAAGCGACTTGCCTTCCAGCGCCGTCGCGTCACCCGTGCGGATGAAAGACGACCAAGCGGATTTGGCTTCAGCGGGCGCAGCAATTGCGCCGCCGCCACGCACACCGGAGAGCGTCAACGTTTCGATACGGCGCGTTTGCGCGTCCAACGCCGCGTTCAACCGTTCGACCTGTTGGCCGAGTAGCGGGTCAGCGGCAGATTTAGCTTCGATTTCAGTCAGACGCGCGTCATTTGCGTCACGAAACGCCGCAAAGGTTGCGGCAAAGTCGGCTTGGGCCGTTTTCAATTCAGGGGTCATTTTTGTTTCCAATTCGGTCGTCATGCAGGAGTCCTTGCAAGTTGAGGTGAGGAGTGTGAGGCGTCGCCAATGTGGGTAATTCGCGCAGTGCGCTGCATCGGGAAGGCGACGACAGACACCTCCCAAAGATCAATTTCTGTAAGCTGTCGGCCGCGAGCCTTCGGGGTTTTTCGCCGGGTTCGGTATCCAATGGACAGGCCACTGATCGCGCCCTCTTGGATCAGCCGTGCGGTCGTATCCGCGAGCTCTGAGCCTAACAAAATCCGGCCCGAAACAAACAAGCCGCGCGCGTCCTCGACAACGCGGTCCCAGACGCCAATCGGTTGATCTGTTTGGTGACCCGACAGCATGGGAAGCTTTTCCACACGTGAGAGAAGCGACGCGGCAAAAGCCCCGCGGGCGACGGTATCGCCCATGAGGTCGGTCTCGCCGAACAGGCTGGCATAGCCAGAAATATGCAATTCAGTTTTCACGGATCAGCTCCCGTTCAATGCGCGAGAGGCTTTGCGCCATTTGCGTGGATTTGCCCTCCAAGCGCGCTAGACGCTCTGAAATATCAGGATGATGGGCCAGTTGAGCTTCTAGCGAGGTCAGGCGCGCGGCGGCCGCACCCGCCCACATAAATCCGCCCGCTGTTTGAAACAGGACCGTCAAGATCAGGCCCAGGGTGATCGTCCGATCAAATTGCGTCGGACTTTTCATAAGGGTCGTGTCGTTCATGGCGCGACCTCCAACCCAGCAATGTCGCGAGCCTCCGCCTCTGTCACAAAGCTTGCATCGGAGAGACGTTTCCAGAGAATCGCGCGCTCTTCTGCCAAGGCTGGAACGCGGTCGAGATCCGGCGCAATCCGTAGATCATCGCCAAAGAATGGGGCCATCCAGTCTTGGAGACCTGCTGCTGTTTTCGCGACCAGTGGGATAATCGTCTGACGCCAGAAGGCTTGGTTCGCCTCGCGGTAATTCGCGTAAGTATTGTCCCCTGGAATACCCAGCAGCATCGGCGGCACGCCAAAGGCCAGCGCAATATCGCGGGCGGCTTCGCGGCGTGTTGCGGTGAAATCCATATCGGCGGGCGAGAGCGACATGGATTTCCAATCGAGGCCGCCTTCCAAAACCATGGGACGGCCAGCACGACTAGGGCCAGAGAAGTTTCCTTCCAGCTCTGCCTTCAACCGATCGAATTGCTCATCACTCAAACGATCCCCGCCTTGCGCATTGACGATCAATGCCCCGCTAGGGCGCGCAGAATTTTCAAGCAGCGCCTTGGCCCAAGCCCCGCCGCGATTATGCAAATCAACGGCCTGAGCAGCGGCAGAGAGCGGGGATAATCCGGCACAATCATCTGCCGGATTAAACAGGCGCATATTATGCAGCGCGCTACGTCCACTCAGTTGGTCACGCGGAAACCGTCGGGTTTTATCGTCTCGCGTCTGCTCCCAACCTGTTGAACGGCCCTTGGAATCTGTTCCCATGGCAAACCCGTCCGGGCGATGCGCAACCACCGCGATCGGACGTTCATCCCCATCCAAATCTGGCGAGAGGACGGCTTCTAAAAAGGCCGTCCCGCCGACCTGAAGATAGCCGTAAAAGGCCTCAAAGGTTTCGACGGCTGATTGTCCGGGTAAGCCCCGCGACAAGACCCGCGAAACATCTGGATCATTGGCCTGCAGCCGGACCGACGCGGCACTCTCTGCGATCAAGCGAACACAGCGATAAGCAATCGGATTGCGCGCATAACCTTCGCGGCAGAGTGCGCCAAAGTCCCGCGCCGTGCCCTGCCCCTGACGCCGCAGTTCTAACGCAACGAGCGGACGTGCCGCCTTTTGTTCGGGCACGGGTAAAGGCGACGCAACGGCGCGTCGGAAAGGATTGAGCATAATGGAGGGTCCGGTTGAAAACAGCGGGGAGACGCTTGGGTCCGAAAACACGTGGACACAATTGCGTCGATAAGCTGGTTATAGGGGGAACCGGACGGGCGCGGATCTATCTCCGCACTTTTCTCTCAAATCATTGAAAGAGAACAGATTTACGCGGCGTCAAACAGGGACGTAGCTTGCGGTCTGCGGCCCAGAAGGCTTTCCGCGATTTTCATATTGATACGAATGTCTTCGCGCTGCTCATCCTCGCCCAACATAGAGGCGAGCGTGATCGCAGATCGGTAGTAATCGCGCGCTGTTCGGATCGCGGCTTTATCTTTGTGGGCGCGGGCGAGACGCAGTTGCGTATCCGCGAGAGCGCGCTGAACCGTCAGGACTTCTTTTGGGCAAAGCTCAAATGTGAACAGGCGGCGGGCTTCTAACAAAGCCTCTGACGCGGCCGAGAGCGGCGCAAGATCATCCGTCTGACGGGCCAAGCTCACTTGCTGTGCGGCGAGCTCAAGCTTCAGCAAGGCAAGCTTCGACTCCGTATCTTTCAACGCAGATTTTGCCGCGTGGCGGGACTTTTTCGATAAACGACCGAGCACGATTTCTCCAAAAGCTGTGCGTCCCTACACAACTATAACGTGGTTAAGAGTCCTTTAACTCGGAGAGGATTGCGGCGGTAATACGGCGAAAATCTTCGCCAACGCGAATTCTGTTCAGTGGCAGGCCCACGGCGGCAAACAGGGCGGTTTTGACTTTATCCGCTTCTGACGGATTACGAGCATTATGGCTGCTTCCATCTAGCTCAATCGCCATCATTGGGTGCCCGTGCCGATCAATAATCAAATAGTCTACATGGCGGGATTTGACACGCCCGCGCAAAGACCAACGCAGCTTTGGATTCACGTGACGTTTCACGCGGATAATATCTTCCAAGCGGACCTTGCCATGCACCGAATACCCGGCAGGCAGTGTTTCGAGCAGAGCCTGATAAAGCGCAAATTCAGGCATATTGACCCAGAGGCTTGGCGCAACTTCAAACGCCTCAAGGGCTTGATCAGAAATCGGTGAAACCTCTGGCGCAGAAAACGGTGCCTTGGATCGCCCAAAGAAAAAGATCAGTCCCAAGGCGGCAACGAAGAGCAGCATATATTCCATACCGTCCCCTCGCACAGGCAAACAGCGTAGACTAGAGCCCCCGCACGCGCGGCTGATATGTCTGTTTCAGCAACAGGCTATGCACAGCCCAGACGAGCGCATCCGCACGGTCCGGAGAACGGCGAAGGCCGGGCACCCCCATCAAGATTAACTCGGACTCCAGCGCATCAAAACGCCCAACATGAAAGACACGCTCCCGCACATAAAGATTGGCGACGGGCTCCGCTCTCGCCGTTTTAGACTTTGTCGCATGTACGGTGAGGATATTCACATTCGGGTCGATCTGGTGGATGACGGCCGCAATCATCTCTCCGCCCTGATTGGTTTCGGCCAGCAGCGCGTCGGCATTATATTGATGATAAAGCGCAACCGCGCGGGTCGCCCAGTCCTGCGGCGGGGCCCGGTGGACTGTGGCATCGGCCAATACATAAGCGCGATCTCCAGCGCGGCCTGCAACGATTATCCCGCACGCATCTGCTTTTGGGCCAGAGCTGGCAGGTGGGTCAATCGCCACCAATATCCGGTCGAGGTCAGGCGTTGCCTCGACACGCTGTTTCGCCAAAACCTGTAACGTCCAAAGCGCCCCCGGGAATTCCGTCACGATCTCTCCGTCGAGTTCCTGCCGACCAAGCGCCGTGCCGCCATAACTCGCTTCCATATCGGCCAAGAAACTCGGCGAGAGATGGGCGGTATTCTCGCGCGTGCGTGCGCGCGAAACTGCGACCCCGATCTCCTCCATCAAAGAGAGCAGCGCTGGGATGGGGCGCGGTGTTGTCGTCACGACCAAACGCGGATGCGCGCCCAAGCGTAAGGCCAATCTCAGGTTAGACAATGTGTCCTCTGGATAGGTCCAAGCACAAAACTCATCCGCCCATGCTGCATCGAATTGCGGTCCACGCAGGCCATCCGGATCTTCCGCCGTATAAATGTGACCAACCGCCCCGTCCGGCCATTCCAAACGTCGACGTGAGGCGATGAAGCGCGGACGTTCGCGCGGATATCCGATATTGAGCAGCCCGCTTTCGCCCTCCAACATGACCTCTCGCGCATCTGTTAAAGTGGGCGCGACCAAGGCGATATGTTCAGCTCCCGCAGCGACTTTCGCGCGGATCCACTCTGCGCCTGTTCGCGTCTTCCCTGCCCCGCGACCGCCCAGCACCAGCCAGATACGCCAGTCTGTGTCCGGCGGCAGTTGGTTGTCACGCGCCGCGTTCACCCAATCTTGGGTGGCACCGATCGTCGCCCTGTCACGGAATTTCGTCATTCTATGACGAGCCCTTGTCTTGGCCTATTTGCCTCAGACGAGCTTCGACCTTGGCGTCCACCATCTTGTTAAACAGCTTTCTGAATTTGCGGACTTCATCCGGCGGCGGGGGTGGAAGGTCCTCATAGCGTGTGTATTCGGACGCGGCTTCGCGGGCTTGGATGGCGTCACGGTGGGACTGCAGATCGGCCAAAGCCTTGAGAGTAATAGAGAGCCCGCGCGCAGCCTTTTCTGGCGTCTCTTCCAATTGAGATGTCAGTTTAACGAGGCTCTGATTTAGCGCGACTTGCGCGGCGTCGAGGGAGATGAAACGGTCTTTATCTGTCATCTGAACAGCTTAAACCCAGCTCAGACGCCGTGGATTAAACCTTCACCGCCTCCGGATTTACTGAGCGCTTTGACCCGGTTGTGTTCCATAGAGTTTGACCAAACACCCCAAGCCAACCTTGATCAGATTTCGACCCGCGCCTTTCGCCCAACGCTCTGCGCGCTCAACCTCATCAATCCGCTCATCCCGGCAGCAGACAGCGATGACAGGGCCGGCGAGCCCCTCACCCATGGCAACGCGGGCCGCGGTCAAACGTGTCGACGCGGTGACACGGTTCAGCATAGCGCGTTCCGCAGCACCCGCGCGATCACCGCCGTCTGCACCGCTGGCCATAAAGTCCTGCGTCGCAATCTGACCGTGCCCGGCCCGCGCATAATCCCGCGCCAAAGCTTGCCCAGCTTCATATTCCGCCTTTGACAGAAAGCGCCGCCGCGCGAGACGGTCCAGCGCCGTAATCCGAGTGTTCACATGAGCCGGACGGATGGCCCCACCGGGGATATAGATGTTACGCTCTTGCAAGGCCTCATGCTGGCCCAGCGCGCCCTCGCGCCCGTGACGCAGCCTGCGGACCGTGGACTGGCTCAGCACATAACCGCGCGTGACTTCCTCCAACGCGCCCTCTGCGCGCAGCCAAGCAAAGGCGTCCCGCTCGAGCCAAAGTGCTGGACGCTTGCGTCGATCTCTGCGCGGGAAGACGGGTCGCTCTGCCCCTTGAGGCGTGAGGTCAATGAGACCGTCAACGCGATAGATGTTCTGCAAGATGGGTTGAAACGCGCTCATACGCCAACTCCAAAACTCTCGCGGCATTGATCTAGGAAGACCTCGACCTTCTCGAGCTTGCGATTGAAGACGGCATCATCGCGGCTATCCTCAACAACACCCAGCGCGTGAGAGACCGTTGAGCGATCCCGCCCGAACATCTCTGCCGTGCGGGTTGTCGTCATGTTAAAGCCCGTCGCCGCCAAATACATGGCAACCTGACGCGCAAAGACGATCTGCTTCGTCCGGCGTCGTGGCGTGGGATCACACAGCTCTGGCAGGCCAAATTCTAGGCCAACAGCCGCCAAAGTCAGCTGCGTAAAAGCGGGGTCGAGTGGTGATATGCGACGTCGCGGCATGGGGGTCTCCGTTCACTGAACGGGCCACTCTACTCGCCGTTCCTCATAATGAGGATTATATTCCTATATATAGAAAAGTCGAGTCATTTGGGGGATTTATACCCTGACTTATCGACCGTCTAAGCGACTGAATTAGGCGTATATTTTCTGCTGAACGGGTTCGATATCCTGAACCTCACTCATTTTTACAAGATGGTCGTATCCGAGGATCATGTCGATATCTGTCCCATTTTCAGAGAGCGGGAGTCGGACCCAGAACTGCGCCATATGCGAGCCCATCGGCGTTTGCGGCCGCGTGACACCGACATAAGGACGACGGTTTTCAACAACTTGATCCAGAACACGATGCCAGTAATCGACCCGACAACCAATCGGCAGCTCATCAATATGACGGCCTTGAATTTCCCGGCCATAGAGCTTCCAGAATCCGGTCCCCGCGAGACGATGGCGATAGCGATGGCCATCTGGACCTTCGACACGTTCCATAATCGTCGTTGTGGGCAGTTGTGTGCGTAAGTCTTCCGGTAGGATATCATGGCGAGATGGGAGAGCATTACCCCGACATTTGCTCCGCCAATAATCGTAAAAGTCCCGCTGTTCCGGCAGGATAATTTGGTGCCGCAAGGCATTCCCAGATAGCATATCCCTGTTTCCCCGTCCTTGTCTGTCTCAGCCCCGACAACAAAGCGTCACACGAGCTGTGTCCCCTTGCTAAGTGTGTTGGACGTGTTCGATTCTTGGTCGCAAGGTTTTGTTAACCATAATGCTCGCGACAAACGTAAAAATCAGACGATTTCCGACTCGGCTCCGAATCGAGCGGCTATTTCGCGCTTTTTCCGAGGCCAGAACGTTTCGCCAAGGCCGAGCGGCGGCGGGCATAGGCCGGCGCAACCATCGGGTAATCGCGCGGTAAGCCCCATTTTTGGCGATAGGCATCCGGCGTGAGGTTATATTTCACACGCAGGTGACGCTTCAGGCTTTGGAACTCGAGGCCGTCCTCTAGGCAGACGATGGCATCATCCCGCAAGGAATCAGAAATCGGCACGGCAGGCGTGTCTTGCGACTCTGCTGCTGTTGGATCTGCCACAGTGCTGAGCGCTGTGTGGACTTTCGCAATCAGTGCAGTGATTTCCTCAGGCGTAGATTTATGCGCGCCGACATGGGCACTCACAATTTGTGTTGTCAGCTCCAAGATGCGCGTGTCGTCGCTCATGGCCCTGCAAAATACTCCACAACCAGCACCAAGACGAGAAGCGCGGCCACAAGAATAGCGGCCAGACCGGACGGCGCAGCCTCACGCGTTCCGCCCGCAGGGGAAAAGACTTGGTAGAGACGTCGGCCTGCAACGTCCGTGAAATGCTTACGCTGGCGCGTCGTGACAGCGGCGAGGCGCGTCCACATAGCGGACCCCCAGCTGGCGACATTCAAGCCCATCTTACGATAGAACCAATCGGCATCCACGATCTCGGCGCGGCGCTCTGCCGGATAGAGCTTGTAGCGCTTCAATAGGGTGAAAGCGAAGATCGCGGCAAAGAGCAGCTGCATTTGGAACACGACATGATCCCATGTGTAGGGCTTGTACGGCTTATCCAGCTCGAACGGCATGAGATCATAGAGGAAGTGATAACCGCCGCCCGGAATTGGCAAGGCGAGATAGATACAAAGGAACGCAGCCAAGCCCATAGCCACCAACATGTTCCACGGCGCCTCTTTCACCCGCCGCCCGCTATCATGCGCGAAGAAGGTGAAATGCGGAACCTTAATCCCAGAATGTTCCATCACACCGGCCGAGGCGAACAACATCATCAGGAACGGGATGTAGAGATGCTCTTCCACAGCCGCCGCGAGGATCATGGCTTTCGTCACAAAGGCCGCCAAGAGCGGGAAGGCCGCAATCGACCCTGCCCCGATCAAACAGAAGATTGTCGTATACGGCATGGAGCGGAACAGCCCGCCCAGCTCTGAGGCTTTCGCCGTGCCGGTACGGTACATGACCGCGCCAATGGACATGAACAGCAGGCCCTTAAAGATAACATGGACAAAGACTTGTCCGACGACGCCGTTCAGCGCGAGCGATGTTCCGATGCCAATCCCGCAAACCATAAAACCCAGCTGGTTGTTCAGCGAGTAAGCCAAGACGCGGCGCAGGTCATTCTCGACCACCGCAAAGAACACGGGGAAACAGGTCATGATCGCGCCGATCCAGATCAAAATATCCGTGCCGGGGAAACCCCGCGCCAAGGCGTAGATCGCGAATTTTGTCGTAAAACTCGCAAGGATAACCGTGCCCGTTATTGAGGCTTTCGGATAAGCATCCTGCATCCACATATGCAGCATGGGGAAGCCGCATTTAATCCCCATCGCGATCAACATCAGCCACCCACCCGGACTGTCCAGTCCGATGAAGTTAAACATGAAATCGCCGCCATTGGCTTGCGCGTGGAGGATTGCGCCCGCGAGTAACATCACGCCCGAAAGCACATGGATCGCGAGATATCGTATCCCTGCTGCATAGGCATGGTCGCCGCCCTTCCAGATCAAGAAGACCGAGGACACCGCCGTCAGCTCCCACATGATAAACAGCGTAATCATGTCGCCCGCCAGCACGCCTGCAATCGCAGCGCCTGTATAAACGAGCGCAGAACTATCCGTGATCCGACACTTTTCATGCAGCGCATAGATCCCGTTGATGATCCCCGCGAGGCAGAACAAATAGCCCCAGACAACAGACAGACTATCAATACGCAACGTCGTCAGTTCGACGGGGCCAAACTGAAGCACCCCGCCCAAAACTTCGGGTTGGGTGTGTAGTTGAAAGATCAGCAGGCCTGCGAAAATCGGCGCCGCAATGACAAAGGCCTTGCGGATTGGTCCAACGGGCAAGAGCGCACAGACGATACCGGCGAGGATAACCCACAGACCGGGATTGATCTCAGCGAGGATGGGGAGCGCCTCAATCATAATAAAGACCTATGTCACTGGAAGCGTCTCGAGGATCCTCGCTGACGACTAACTTGCCCCATGGGTAGGTCCCCGGAGTCAAACCACAGACTTTAGCGAGGTATTTTTTATATTCCGCTGCCCGCAACGCGAAGGGTTTTTTGTACACGCGATCAAGACCAATCTTGATGAGTGAAATGCCTGTTGTCCCAAAGTAGACAGCACCGAAAACACCTGATGTTTTCACGAAGAGCGCGATTTCATCTTTGGCAGGGCCCACCATTTCGCGTTTCCAATAAAACGGCGGCAGGCGGCGCTCCAGCACAGGGCGCGTGTCGTCTTTCTGACACCACGTCTCACCAAATTGCACAGCTCCGGTCTTTGCATCAATCATGATGATGCTCCGTCGAAATCTCTGGATCGGGCAGCCCGCCCTCCCCGTAATAATCCTCATCGCGACCAAGCCAGCGGAACAGCGTATTCGCGCTCAGCACGATCAGGCTATAGGCGATGAAGCCGTAAATCGCCCAAGAGCCGGGGATATATTGCTCGCCCGGCAGCGGATGTTTTTGCGGATGGAACACGCCCAGCACAATACAGATCAACATGCCGATCAGTGGCAGCCAGATGAAGTTACGCTTCACTTTCTCGTCGCCGAGGAAAAGAAAAGCACGGCTGACCGGATGGATGTTACTGTTGTCCACGGCGTCCAACGTTACCTCTTGGAGTTCATCGCTCATTGTAGCCCTCCCCCCGGTAGGATCGGTTGAAGGAAGTCAACGATTGGCCCAGCAAAGAAGAACAGCACGAGCGAGCCAAAGGCCGTGAAGACCGGCGGGATAATCACCCAGCGATGTTTGCGACGGACCTCTGCAATATGCGCATCATCCGCGGCGTCTTTGGGCGATTTCATGAAGCCCCGCACAGCAATCGGCACGAGATAGATAATGTTCAAAATCGAGGATGCGATTAGCGCCGCGATAAGAATAGACTTGCCGCTATCGACCGCGCCAACCATCAGGAAGAACTTCGGCCAACTGCCGCCCATAGGCGGGATGCCGATGATGGAAAGCGCGCCAATCAGGAACGCGCCAAATACCCACGGCATGGTCCGGCCTAGCCCATCGAGTTGGGAAATATTCGTCCGGTGCGCGATGGTGTAGATCGCGCCCGCACACATAAAGAGCGTAATCTTGCCCCACGCGTGCATGACGATCTGCAAACCACCGCCGAGGATACCCATAGACGTCGCCAGCATCGCGCCCAGCGTGACGTAAGACAGCTGCGAGACGGTGGAATAAGCTAGACGGGCTTTCAGATTATCTTGTCGCAGCGCGATGACAGACGCCAACACGATGGAAATGGCCGCGATCCATGCGAGCCAAGTTGAGGCTGGCGTAGCGGCGGCGAGGCTGGGCCCGAAGGTAAAGGTCACAACTTTCAGCATGGTGAAAACGCCCGCTTTCACGACGGCTACCGCGTGCAACAATGCCGAAACGGGCGTCGGTGCCACCATGGCGTTGGGCAACCACGGATGGGTTGGCATCAGTGCCGCTTTGCCGATGCCGAAAGCGAACAAGAACAGCAGCGTCGACGTCGCGAGGAGAGATGTCTCCGGCGGGAAGACACCGCCGACTCGGAACTCTGTCGTGCCCGCGATGACATAGGTCCCGATTACGGCCGGCAGGAGCAATGCGAGCGACGTCCCCATCAGGATCAGCGCATAGATCGTGCCGCCCCGCTTGGCTTTCTCGTCGCCTTTGTGTGTTACCAATGGGAAGGTCGAGAGCGTCAAAGCTTCGTAGAAGATAAACAAAGTGATCAGGTTGGCCGAGGCCGCGATGCCCATAGCGGCGGCAATCGCAACGGCCACGAACGCGAAGAAACGCGTTTGGTTCTTCTCATTATTCCCGCGCATATAACCCAGCGTGAAGGCCGAGTTGACCATCCAGAGCGAGCTAGCAATCGCGGCGAATGTCGCGCCGAGGGGCTCTAGCTTCAGGGTAAAATCAAAGCGCCCAGCGAAGCTACCCAGATGCAATTCTGGACGACCGCCACTGGCGACATCGCGGCAAAGATAAATAACGGTCGCTAGTAAGAGTCCACCGAACACAAATGTAATTGCCTCGCGGACATTCGGCTGCTTTCCGAACAGCGGAATGAGGCCCGCCGCGACGAGCGGGATCAGCAGCATGAGGGCCAGCGCGATCTGCGGTGTCATGTAAAGATCCATCGCCCTACCCCGTTCCGAGCAGAAGTTCAGCCGCACGGGTGGCAACACCGACAATCTGATCATTGGAAACCCCAATGATGATAGAGCCAATGGCCAACATCCACATAGGCAAGAGCATCGTGTATGGGGCTTCATGCCGTGCAACAACGTGGCCGTCGATTTCTGGCGGGGACTGGAAATAGGCTAAAAGTAGCGCACGGCCGATATAGATCAGCGCAAGAATGGACGTCAGCATGACGATCCCAACGGCCCACCACCACCCCGCGTTAGCCGCCGCGAAGACAAGATTCACTTTGGAGACAAATCCAGCGGTAAATGGCACGCCGATCAGAGACAGACCGGAAATCGTGAAAGCGCCCATCGTCCAAGGCATTGTTTTGCCGAGACCGCGGAAGTCCTCCACGCGCGTGATGCCAAAGCGATACCACATCGCACCTAATGCGAGGAACAAGCCGCCTTTGATAATCGCGTGGTTCAACAGATGCAGATAGCCCGCCGCGACTGAGGCTGTCGTCGCAATCCCGACACCCAGCAGCATATAGCCAACTTGCGCCACAGAAGAGAACGCTAGCACACGGCGCATGTCCGTCTGGAAAATCGCGAGCAGTGAGGCGACAACCATGCCGATCACACCCAGCGCGACAATCATGAACATCAGCACATCGGCGACATAGGCAAAGCTTGGATCAAAGACGAAGAAGACGAAACGGAGCAACAAATAGAGCGCGGCTTTTGTCGCCGTCGACGCTAGGAAAGCTGTCACAGGCGTCGGGGAATAAGCATAGGCACCCGGCAGCCACGTGTGCAGCGGGAACATGGCGAGCTTCAGTCCCAGACCGATGACGATGAAGCCAAAGGCGACGCGCGCGACGCGCGATCCACCGTCTAGATCCGCGAGGATCCGCGCCATATCCGCCATGTTGAGCGTGCCTGTTTCCATATAGAGAAAACCAATCCCGATAACGAAGAACGTCGCGCCAATGGACCCGAGAATGAGATAATTATAGGCGGCCGAGAGTGCACGACGGTCACGCGCTGCGCCCATCGCAACAAGGACATAGGTGCTGATCGAAGAGACTTCGAGGAAGACGAAAACGTTAAACGCGTCACCCGTGATGACCATGCCCAACAAGCCTGCCACGCAAAGCAAGAAGGCGGCATAAAATGGCGCGCGTTTGTTCGGTTTAATTTCCGCAATCGTCGCGGGCAGCGCATAGATCAGCGTCACAAAGCTCATCAAAGCGATCAATACCAACAAAGGCGCACTTAGCGCATCGACGACGAGCGAGATACCATGCGGCGGCGCCCATCCGCCCATGCGGTATATCGTCGTGCCGACCTCCATATTATACAGCGCCAGCGCGAAAGCTGTGACCGTCAAAATGGCTGAAATCACAAATGTTGTCGCCCAAGCGACACGCCGGTTCGGCAGGAGCGCGACAACCGCCGCCATGATAAGCGGCAGAGCCATCAAGAAAGCAGGGCCGTGCGTCAGCAACCAGTCAGGGATATAAGACAAAAGCGCCATCAGTCCGCCGTGCCTTCCAGATTATAGACAAAGTCCGCCGCTTCGATCTCGTCCTCCTCGATCGTGTGATAAACTTCGCGGATACGGACAGTCAGCGCGAGGCCAATCGCCAACGTCGCGACGCCCACGACAATCGCCGTGAGGATCAAAACATGCGGCAGCGGGTTGGAGTAAAGCACATCCGTTCCCGGTCCGGGGAGGATATAGGATGCACCGCCCGCTGCGACCTCAATCGGGCCATCCAGCAAAGCGTGACCATCACCGTCTTTGCCATATTTATCCTTCAACAGGATCGGCGGCTGACCTCCAGAGACTTTAGCCACGGTGATGTAGAGTAAGAAAACAGAGGTTTGGAACACGCTCAATCCTGCGAGCTTTTTGATGAGGTTCCGCGAGGCGAAAACCACATAAAGCCCCGTCATCATCAACACGATGACGACGATATAATTATATTGGGAGAAGAGCTCGGACATCTACCAATCCTCATCCGAGGTTTCGGGCTGACGCGAGCCAAAGGCATAGAAAATCGCGATCATCACGCTGGTCACGGAGCAGAGCACGCCCAGTTCGACCGCGAGAATGCCGTAGTGCTGGCCGCTGATCGGATCGGACCAAAGCACGTTATAATTTAGAAACTCTGCGCCCAGCAGAAACGTCACAACGCCCGTTCCGCCATAGAGCAAAACGCCGAGGCTCATGCCGACACGGATGAGCCATGGCGGGAAAGCGCGCTTGGCTTCATCGAGGCTAAAAATCAGCGCGTAGAGAATGACGGAGGCCGCGAGGATCACACCTGCCTGAAAGCCGCCACCGGGACCGTAATCCCCATGGAATTGGACATAAAACCCGAAGAGCGCGATCAGTGGAATCAGGAATTTCGAAATGACGCGCAAAAGGACATGCGGGTCACGGGGCGTGTAGGAAGAGTCGCGCATTATGCGTCTTCCTCTGCTGGTTTTGGTTCGCGCATATCCTCGGCCAATGCGGCAGAAGGGGCTGTGCGGTCTTTGATATAAATGCCGTTCGGTCGCGCGATCCAGCGACCCGCATTTCCGTTCAATCCCAAGAGCAAAACGACACCCAGACCCGCAGAGAAGATCACGACGACCTCTCCAAATGTATCGTAGCCGCGATAGCTGGCCAACACGGCGGTGACGACATTCGGAACTTCGACTTCAGTGGCTGTCTTGGCGATAAAATCCATACCGACATAGCTGTTGGCGGCGGAATTTACGTCACCAAAGGCCGGCATATCCCCGACGGCATAGAGCATCGCGACCCCTGCCACGACGACGACGGCCAGCGCGCCAAGCTGGCGACGCATGGGCACAGGCGTGGACTTCCGATCCGCCAGCAACATGGCCGAGAGCATCAAAACGGTTGAGACGCCTGCCCCCACGGCGGCTTCTGTAAAGGCCACATCGACGGCATCCAGCGACACAAACCACGCCGCGCAGACCAGCGAGTAAACGCCCTGCAACATGACGATCCCAAAGAGCGAGCGCATTCGTACGATAGCAAACGCCACGATCACAAGGATCGCCATCAAGCTGACATCCAAGAGCAGGACGGGCACGGCGAAAGACGGTTCAGCGGCGGCAAAAATCACGGCGTGTCCTCCACATCCGGCGCACGGTATTTGCCGAGCATGGGCTTCAACCCTGCCTTATAGGCGGCGTGCGCAACGGCATGGGTCGCCGTTGGGCTGGCTACAAGCAGGAAGAACGCGACGAGCAACAGCTTCAAGACCATCTGCAAGCTATCGCTTTGGAAAATCAGCGCGAGCAAAATCAGTTCTGCGCCCAGCGTATCTGTCATCCCCGCCGCATGGAGACGCGTGTAGAAATCTGGCAAGCGCAACACACCGATCGTGCCCGCCATGACGAAGAACATGCCCGTCGCCATCGAGACGAGCGTTCCGATCAAGCGGAAAAATGCGATCCAGTCGATGTGCGCGCCCGCATGTGCGGTATCGGCGGCAGCGGCGAGAATGAGCATCATGCCTCACCTCCCCGGTCCGATTGGCTTTGCCCCATCAAACCAACATTCAAAGCCCTGTAATTGAAGAACTTTAGAACTGCGATTGTCGCGATGAAATTCATCAAGGCATAGAGCAGGGCAATGTCTACGCCGTCTGGACGGTCAATGATGAAACAAAATACGCAGAGATACAGGACAGTCTTTGTCCCGAAACTATTCACAGCCAACAGGCGGTCATAGAGCGTTGGCCCGCCGATCAACCGGCCCAGCATCAAGAGCATCGAGACGATGAGGAGAAAGGCAGAGCCCAACATGAAATATCCCATGAAAGGCGTCATGACGACACCTCCAAGGTCTCACCAATCGCCCAAGCAGAGCGCTCGCTCATGTCTACAAAATCTTCCGGCGACGCCATTTCTGAAAGCAAAGCATGAACGAGAATATGGTCATCATTCATTTCGACGCTGACCGTGCCCGGCGTGAGTGTGATCGAATTGGCAAACATCACGCGGCCGATATCCGTTTTTTGCGGTGTCGGAATTTTCACGAGTGTTGGTGACACTTCCAGATTGGGTGACATAACGGCCCGAACAACGGCAATATTGGCTTTGACGATCTCTGAGAACAACCATGTGAAATAGGACAGTGTCTGCGGGACCGTGATGTAAGGTGCGGTTTCCCCATCAAGGATACGCATACGCCCCGCCATCCAGACGACCAGCCCAATCGAGATCACGCCCAAGCCCAACAACATAGGTTTGAAATAGCCGGAAAGCGTCAACCACGTTACAGCCAAGGCTAAGACCAATATGAGTGTAAATCGCAGCAGAACCCGCTCCCTCTTTGGCAGAGGTTTAACGGGCGAATCGAGCGGGTTAAAGCGCCAATCCTTTATCAGGGTTCTGGTTTTACACAGGTTTCAGCAGGACTAGCCCCGATGAGAGAACACCAGTGCTGCCGTAATCGCCGCTGCGCCAAATTCTTCTTCACGCGGGATCACACCGTTTTTGATATAGCGGAGCACATCAGCGTTCAGGGACGCCGTCAGCGACCAGTTCCAATAGCGTAAAACTGTTTGCGCCTTGTCTGTCGAAATTACGTCATAAGTCTCATAGACCCGTGCAAGATCGGGATGGATGTTGCCGTCAACATCATGGACGGGCCGTTTCAGCGCGCGCCAATATTTCTCAATATATTCGCGTTTCAAACCCGGCGCTTTCGTCAGGATAGCAATCGCCTCCCCGCCCTTATCCGTTAGGATTTGTGCACCTGTCGCAGGCTTTACGCCGGACATATAGGAAATCTCTTCGGTTAGTTTACGCGACAGGCCTTGAACTTCCGCTGTTTCGATGGCGGCTTCTAGACCTTCAAATTCGGAGCGCTCAATGGCGGCGCGGTTACGTTGGCGGCGTTCAATGAATTGCAACGCCTTCCGGACGCCAGCATCCGACCAACCTTCTGCCGCAGCGCGTGGAAACAGGTCTTGGCAGCTGTCCTGCAAGACAGCGCGTGTCACGGCAAAGCGATGAAGAATTTTCTTACGGTTAGCGGTGTTCGCCCACCAGAACATCGTCAGCCCGTGTGAGGGGCGCAACTCTTCGCGTTTGACAAGCAACTCGACATATTTCTGATGCGAGCGCGAAACCGTCAATATCCGTTGCAGCGCCGTCTCGCTGAAATTCGCACCTTTGTTTTTCAGAAGCGACGCGACGACGTCTTCTTCCAAAAATTCCGCAACGGCATCGACGACGGCATCTGAAACCTTCCGCCGCTTAGAGATCATCATACGATGTTCGTTCGACACTTTCCGCGAAATTTGGATCAGATCTGAGTCGGTGAGGGATTTGCTTTTTTCGAGGACATGCCGCGCGATCGCAATATCGTCTTTGGCCAGAATGACGAGGATTGTGCGTGGAGCTTCATTTAGCATCACCAGACGTTTCGCGACAGATTCGCGAATATCGGCATCGGCACTACGCAACAGCTCGACCAACACATCGCCCGCCATATGGCGCTCTTGGGGGGTCAACTGACTGGCAGGGATACAGATCACATCGGCGAGGCGTTTGGCCAGATGGCGCCGTGTCGCCTGCTCGACGGACGGGTCCATCGGGGTCTTTAAGGTGACCGGTGCTTCGGGCAGGTCACTTTTTTGTTGGATCGCAAGGCCGGCCATAAGGTTTCCACGGGTGAAGAATGTTTCGCAAACCTAAAGCCATAGCGTTAATAGGACGTTGCCCCTTTTCGCGAAGCCAGACGCGCCTTATCTGCACTATCACACTGCGATGAAAGACTCTGACGCTATGACGAAACCCCTCGCCCCGATTGCTGAAAAGCGGCCTCTCACCCAAACACGCTTTGGTGTGGACTGGACGGATGATTACGCGTGGATGCGCGACGATAATTGGCAAGCCGTTATGCGTGACCCGTCCGTTTTGAACCCCGATATCCGAAGCCATTTGGAGAGAGAGAACGCCTACACACAATCAGCTCTCGCGCCGCTGGATAGGCTGAAAACCGCCATCTTCGCAGAGATGAAGGGCCGCCTGGAACCCACTGCGCGGGGCGTTCCCATGCCAGATGGGGCCTACGCCTATTTCCATTTCTACCGCGAAGGTGACCAACACGGCGTCTATGCGCGGCAAGCCACCGCCGAAGACGCCCCACAAGATGAGATCATTCTCGACTGCGATGCCTTGGCAAAAGGCACTAGCTTTTTCGACATTGGCGATGTCGCGCATAGCCCTGACCACAAATGGCTGGCCTATTCCATCGATGACAAAGGTTCTGAGAATTACCGCGTCTTCTTGCGCGATCTGGCGACGGGCGAAACGCATGAGACAGGCATTGACCGCTCCGCTGGCGCCCTCGTCTGGGCGGCAGACAAGCGGACGCTTTTCTGGGTCGAACGCGACGAAAATCAGCGCCCCCATGCGGTGCGTTTCAAAGATGTTTTCGACGCACGCAGCAAGATCCACACGGCCTATGAAGAATCTGATCCCGGCTTTTTCGTCAGTGTTGGCAGTTCAGACGATGATCGCTTCATCGAAATCAGCGCCCATAATCACACGACGAGCGAAATCCACCGCATCCCCAGCCATGACCCGACCGTTCCACCGGCATGTTTTGCCCCGCGCATGGCCGGGCTGGAGTACAGCCTGCACGACCAAGGCGGACAGACCTATATCCTGACGAATGCGCATGGCGCTGTCGACTTCGCCGTGATGACAGGCGAAAGCGGGCAATCGGCCGATCAGTGGCAGCCCTTCATCCCACACAACCCCGGCACGCTGGTCCTCGGCATGGAGACCTTCAAAGACTGGCTCGTCCGCTTGGAACGCCAAGACGCCCTGCCCCGCATCGTCATCCGCCATATGGATAGCGGCGAAGAACACGCCATCGACATGCCAGAGGCCGCCTATGGTTTGGGCATTAAATCCGGCTATGAATATGCGACGGATACCCTCTATTTCAGCTATGCTTCGCCGTCTCGTCCCGGCACAGTTTACCGTTATAATATGGCAACGCGCACCCGCGAAACGGTTCGGGTGCAAGTCGTCCCCAGCGGGCATGACCCGGAAAACTACTGTGTTGAACGGATCAGTATTCAATCCCGCGACGGAGAAGATATTCCCGTCACGATCCTCGCGCGGAAAGACGTTAAAACCAACGGTTCAGCCCCGTTGTTGCTCTATGGCTATGGCTCCTACGGCATCACGATTCCGGCGGCGTTTCGGACGAATATTCTCTCCCTCGTCGATCGCGGCATGATCTATGCGATAGCCCATATTCGCGGCGGTCAATCCAAGGGATACCAATGGTATCTGGACGGCAAGCTGGAGAAGAAGACGAACACCTTCAATGATTATGTCGATGTCGGGCGGGGCCTTGCCGCGCTGGGCTGGACATCTGAAGGCCGCCTTGTCGCGCATGGCGGATCGGCGGGTGGTCTCCTCGTCGGAGCGGCGCTCAACCAAGCTCCAGAGCTTTTCGCAGGGATCATCGCCGCAGTGCCTTTTGTCGATGTGCTCAACACGATGAGCGATACGGAGCTCCCCCTCACCCCGCCGGAATGGCCGGAATGGGGAAATCCGATTGAGGATGAGGCGGCTTTCCAGCGCCTGCGCGCCTATAGCCCCTATGACAATGTGACGACCCGCGCCTATCCACCCGCCCTGATCACAGGCGGACTGACCGACCCGCGCGTGACCTATTGGGAGCCGGCAAAATGGGCGGCAAAACTCCGCGAGCACCAAACGGCTGACGCCGACATCCTGCTGAAAATCAACATGGATGCCGGACATCAAGGCGAAAGCGGTCGCTATGACAGCCTAAAGGAAACCGCGCTGGAATATGCCTTCGCATTGGATTGCGTCGGGCTCGCCGATTAACCGGAACCAGATGGCAGGGGCAGAGGCTGTCCCCTTTCGTCTGTCAGGTCAAAGCGGATTGTCGCTTGGACTCCGCTGCGAGACGTTGCCTGACCGCTCAACATTTTCGGCTTATATTTCCACCGCTGCACAGATTTGACCGTCGCGGATTTCAGCTGTCCCGATGTGCAAGCATAGGCGTCGATGTTGAACGGTTGGCCTTCCGCAGAAACATCAAACCGGACTTTGCAATAGCCAGAATGGTCGCCTTGCGCGAAACGCGGCGGCATGGCCGGCGGCACCCTGACGAGCGGTTTGGCATCCACATCACTGATGATGAGCGGACCCGGGCCGTCGCCAAGGTCGATTTTGAATCCGTCCATGGGTTTGACCTTGCCTGGCAAGGTGCGGGGCGCGACTTCAACCTTTTTCGTCACGGCGTCTTGTATGCGCGGCGGCGGTGGCGGGACCTCAACAGCTTGCAGCGCCTGTGGCGGCTCCACCGTTAGTGTGGGTTCGATAATGGACTCGACGGGATTGATGTCGAAGACGCGCGTTTCCGCTTCCGCTTGAGGAACAAACTCGACCGCGATCAAAGCCGACATGCCGAGCATTAGGCCCGTTGTCACGACAGCCGCCATCGGAAGGACAAGACCCAAATGTTTGGCCCGACTGCGATCTATTTCGCTCTGACCAAGCGCTTCGATATCTCGCGTCCCCTCACCCAGTAGATGTGTGTTGTTTTGCTCGTTTGGCATATCTTCCTCCCTGTTATGATGTAACGTTATATTATAACAAAGAAAATGGCAAGCGGTTTTGGAGGACAGGCCTCACGCGAATCTCGCGCAATAAAAAACCCGACCACAAGGGCCGGGTTTTGAAAGTGATATGAGGCGTGACTATTCCGTCGTTACAACACGATATTCGGCGTCGTAATCCGCCTTGTACTGCATACATTTCGCGGCGTCGTCGAGTTCAAACCCGCCAACAAAGACTTCCGCGTCATAGGCCAGCTTGATGTTCTGATAGCAAAGCTCACGTTCAACAGAACGTTCGAACTCACAACGACGCTGGACAGCTTCGCGTTCGGCAGAGATGAACTTCTTCCACTTTTGCGCATTTCCACGCTCGCGAGAGCTGGCTGGCACGCGGTCGAAAGCCGCCAGCGCGTTCAGGCGCGCCTTTGTAATCGGCGCTTCATCCATTTGCGCATCCGTCATCTTACAATTCAGGCGGTCGAGCTTTTGCGTTTCTTCATAACGACAGTTCGCAATCAGCATCCAAGATTTACCGGCATCATACCCGCGATTGATCGCTTCATTAAAGGCCTGCTCAGACTTCTGACACTGACCTTCATTGTAGAGCGCTTCGCCGAGATCCGCATAAAGCTTGGCTTCGCCGGACTGGCTTGCCGCCGCTTCGAGAACCGGGATGGCCCGCTTATACTCACGCGCTTGACGGAAGAGACCGGACAGCTGCTTCATTTTCTCAGGCGTACGGGAAATGCGGTTCGCATTCATCTCACGCTCGAGGATTTCAGCGGCCTGATACGGCATGTCGTAGAAGGAGTAATATTGGACGACCTTCATCAGATCAGATTCCTGATTCAATGCGCCACCCAGATAGAGCATCTTGGTCACTTCAAAAGCTTCCTGCTCGCGACCACCATTGGCCAGCATGGACGCCCAGATGTCCCAGAGGTTTTTATCTTCGGGCCAGCGATTGATCATCTGCTTGACGATATCCGCCTGACGCCCTTGCATACCCAAGTTGTTGTAGAGAAAGTTCAGCAGGTCGAAATGCTTACGCTCTTTCGGGCTGGCTTTGTTGAACCACTTTTCGGCCCAAGGCAGCGCGCGCTGATATTGTTCGGCCTGCACCCACGCTTGGACGAGCAGGTCGATATATTGATCTTTTTGCTGACCACCAGAATTGAGGTAGTTCTCCATGCGCTGCGCGCCTTCAGCATATTGACCGTTACCGATCATCAGCTGCGCGATCACGACTGTAATGCTGTCGATTTCTTTCGGGAGCATTCCGCCGGCATTGATCGCGTTTTCAAACGCGCGAAGGGCTTCGGCCGGACGATCCAGCTCATAGCTATACTGACCCAGCATCTGATACATGGTTGAACGCTCATATGGGTTCAGGTCTGGCAGGGCGAGCGCTTGATTGAGCGTGTTGACCGCGCCTTGGTTGTCACCGGCTGTCGCTTGTGTTTGCGCTTGGCTGACAAGCTCGCCTGATTTGGCGTCGAATTGGCGACCCTCTTCTTGTGCGAAGGCTGCGCTGGACGGAGCCACCGCGCTGAGCGAGAGCGCCGCAACGGCGAGACAGCTGGCACCGAGAAGGTGTGCGGCCTTTTTGCGGATCGTGATCGTGGTGCGGGTCATAAGAACCTCCGTCGATGGTATCGCCGAGGGTTTGTGCCCCAGGCGGGTAGAGTTATGCCCCGAAACAATGCAAGGGGCGGGTCGGAAGGACAAGGCGGCCAAACGCGGCGCGTCGTCGCAATGCCTTTCCTTATTTGGCCACGGTCCCGTGACCAGCATTTGCCCCGCGCGTTAAAGCGCGCGGTGGGCCAACGCTATCTAGTAGCCAGACGGCAGTGGCAGTTTCCGGCCACGCTCGTCCGCAAGATCGAACTTGATCGTAGATTCCACGCCTGTCCGTGAAACGGAGCGTCCGTCAACAATCTTGGGGTTATACTTCCACTTCTGAACCGACTTCACCGTCGAAGATTTTAGCTGGTTCGACGTGCAAAGATAAGCATCCACGTTAAAGGGTTGACCCTCTGGCGACACGTCAAAGCGCACTTTGCAATAGCCAGAGTTGTCACCCTGCAGAAAGCGTGGCGGCATGATCGGCGGAATACGAACGAGTGGCTGAGCATCACGATCAGAGACCTGGATCTTAAAGCTTTGCTTGTCGATCGTCGGCGCTTCAAACTCAGGAATCGCACCTTCGAGGGAGGCGATCCGCTCTGTCGGCTTGTCGGCCTTGGCACGCTCAATCATAGGCGGCGGTGGCGGAGTGATAACTTTCTTGACCTTATCAACGACGGTTTCCCGCTCGATGACTTTGATGTCTTCAACCTTTGGATTGATCTCAAAACTTGCCGTTTCAACCTTATCCTGCGGCTTAAACTCATCCGAGATCAGCCAGCGCATGAAGAGAAACAACAAAACGGTGACGAGAAGAGCGATTGGCATAAAGACCAACCAACGAATGGCGTTGCTCATACTAAACTCCTACTATTCCGTGCCGACCCGGGTATTGATACCCAGATCCTGCATCAGTTCCTGAACCGACATCACGATGCCAACTTCAGCATTCCGATCAGCCTTGATGATCGCGTCGGCTTTCGGGCTCTCATCGCGGATCGACATAATGATCGGACGAATTTCGCCAATCGCATAAGGCTTCTTGTCGATCCAAATTTCGTTTTGCGCATTCACCGCGACAAGGATCGTCGGTTTCCATTCCGCATCCAGAGTCGCCTCTGGCTGGTTCGGATCAACACCCGGCGTCTTCACAAAGACGGATGTCACGATGAAGAAGATCAGCAGAATGAAGACGACGTCCAACATGGGCGTCATGTTGAGCTCTGTATCCTCTTCGGGAATCGGTGTGCGACCGCGTCTTGCCATGATGTTACCCTGTTACATTATTACAGCTTTTGCAAGCCATTTTATCAGTTGGCGCGTTCCCGCTTCGGAAACGCAGTGTTTTAGGCGCCTGTGTCACGGATGACTTCGATCTTTGTGGCGAGGCCAGCAGCGTCCAGACCGTCTTTCAAATCGACGAGGATTTTGTGCGAGGACTTCTCATCCATACGCAAAATCACAGCCGCATTTGGCTTCTCGGCCAGTAGCTTCTCGACACGAAGGATAACGCGGTCACAGCCGGTGCCTTCACCGTCAACGGCGCAGAAATCGCGGCCATCAACATAAACTGTGATCGCAGGGTTATTGCTAGGCGGCGTATTAATATCGTCCGGCGGCGGCGGTGGCTGCGTCAGGTCGATACCCGTTTCGTCCAAAAATGTGGCCGTCACGATGAAGAAGATCAACATGATGAACACGATGTCGAGCATCGGGGTCATGTCGACGTCGGCGTCATCTCCCCCGGCATTGCGGCGTGAACGTCTCATTCGAAGGGTTTCCTTTCACTCACCCACTTACGCGGGCTGTCGTCTCAAAATCGAGTGCGGCAGAGCCGCCACCCTTTAAGCTTGTAGTTCGTCGGCGAAACGTGCGGTTTCCCGGGCGCTCCAACGCGGCAAAGCCGTCGTGAAGAAGATACCAGACAGAGCCGCCATCATACCGGCCATTGTCGGGATCGTCGCCTTAAAGACGCCGCCCGCCATCAAGCGCGCATTGGATGATCCGGACAGCGCCATGACATCGAACACTTCGATCATACCTGTCACAGTTCCGAGCAGACCCATGAGCGGCGCGAGGGCCACGAGTGTCTTGATAATACCGACATTCGTGTCTGTACGCTCTTTGACTTGGCTGATCAGCTCGTCGCGGATCGCCGCAGCGCGCCACGATTCTTTGTCCGCGCGGGCGTCCCATTCCGCCTTCAAACGCGCTTTCAGCGGTTTGTGCGCGAACAGGTAGTAAGCAAACCTCTCCAAAATGAACGTCCACATAAAGAATGTGAGGATCATGATGTAGAAGAGGATGCTGCCCCCGGTCCCCAGAAACTCCTGGAGACCGTTATAGACGTTAATCGGGTTTAGCATGTCCATGGCAATAGCCTTTCTATCCTAGACCCCGCCTTAAGCGATCGTCGTTCCGGACCCAGCGATACCTGTACCGCGGGCTTCGACGTGACGGGCCACGATACCAGCCGATTGCTCTTCCAGCGTACCTTGGATGGAACGCGCCAGCGACGAACAGAAGCTGTGCAGGATGAGCAGCGGGATCGCCGCATAGAGACCCAGCATGGTTGTCACGAGGGCGACAGAGATACCACCAGCCATCAGCTGTGGATCGCCTGTTCCGTAGATCATCATGGCTTGGAAGGTCTGGATCATACCCGTCACGGTACCGAGCAGTCCGAGCAGCGGGGCCAAACCGGCCAGCAGCTTGAGAAGGTTGAGACCAAACTCGAATTTCGGCGATTCACGAAGGATCGCTTCGTCGAGTTTCAGCTCAACTGTTTCCGAATCCTGATTTTCAGCACCTTCATATGCCATCATGACGCGACCCAGTGGGTTCGACTTGGACGGCTGTGCCTTACGCTTCTGACCGTTGACGGCCATTTTCACGAGCAACAGACGGATGATGTTGAAGATACCGAACAACACACCCAGAGCGGCCATGATGATGATACCTTTACCGATACCACCGCCTTGGACCCAGTGACGCTCCACGAAGGACGGCACGCGCTCGAAGGATTTCAGCAACTCGCCCCGTGTTGGATCAAGCGGTGCATAGACGAGATCGCCTGCGCCAGCGCTTGCAACGCGGTTGGCCGCAGCGGAGACAACACCACCGGGCTGACGTGGCAGCTTCGACAGAAGCGGCGCATCTTCACCGGAGTTTTCGTCCGCAGCGTTATAATCGAGGAACTGTGCGCCTTGGGCCGTGAAGACCGAGAACGGTCCAACACGTGTAACTTCTTGCATGGCACCATCATCGATATTGGCAACAGCCGCCGTGTAGGTCGAGACCTGACGCTGCGCTTTGATTTCTTGCAGCATTGTTTGCCAGATGGCGTTCAGATCTTCTGTAGATGGCAGCGCTTTGGATTCAGCGATGCGACCCAGAACACGCGTACGCTCAGGGTACTGTGATGTGATCAGCGAGTTATCCAGCAGGGCTTTAAACTCACCCGCTTTGGAGCGCGCGAGACCAAAGACCTCACCGAAATCGCCCTGCGCGGCGCGCAGTTGCGTTTCCAGACGCTCAATTTGATTGCGGTTAGACGCGAAGGAGCGTTCGACATTCGCAGCTTGCGACTCGAGGGCCCGCAATTCGCGCTGAGCTTCGTTCAGAAGCGCAGATTGCTCGCTGGCGCGTTGTTGGAACTGCTGTTCACGCTGGCGATTTTCCGCCGCGATCCGATCAGAGTTCTGGCGAATGTCGTTCAGCAGCGCGTCGACCGATGTGATCTGCGCGCTGGCCGGAGCCGCCGTGAGAAGAAGGGCAGAGCCGAAAAGGGCTGCCGTGGCTTTGGTAACAAGTTTCATTTTGATGCTCACTTTATGTTCCCTTTCCTATGTGCCGCTGCTTACTTTGACCGGCGCGTAGACCAGGCCAGGCGCAGCTTCACCGCGGGCGATTCGAATGGCTTGACGCATTTGGATGGCATCTGCGCCCTCCAGCGTGCTCCAGGACCCTGTGCCGTCGGCGTTGAGGTCGTAAATGGCGATTTCTGTCTCATCTTTAGAGATATAGACAAGCGACGTGCGGCCAAAGCGCAAGAAGTTCACGACATTGCCAGGCTTCGTCGGATGCGCGCCCTCATAGCTGTCGATACCAAGGCCGTAAGTGACCTCAATCTTGTAGGCGTTCAGCACGCGGCGATATTGTTCCGCAGGAGAGATGTCAGGATTACCGAGGATCTCTTTAACGTTGTTGATGCGGGCCAGACGCTCTGCGCGGTTGAACGGCAGATCGGATTTGACGCTATCTTCCAGCGCGGCCGTCATTTTCAGCATCATCGGGGACATGCCCTGTTTGATCTGCTCAACCGTGCCGAGCTGACGACGCAGGCTTTCGATTTCAGAGACCTGCGAGCGGCGGAAGATATCCTGCTGCGCGACGAAGAGCTCGATATTGTCTTTTTGTTGCAGAACCGCGCGATATTCGCGGATCGCAGTGTCAGCCTGATCATCCAGCTGTTCGACACGCTGTTGCGAGGCTGCGGCGGCCGCTGTGGACTGCTTGGCGACGGACAGAGCGGTATCGAGCTGGGCGTGGGCCGAGCCGGCCATCAAGCCGAAGGCGGCACCGGCCAACAACAGGCGCTTGGCGATTGAAGAGTTTAACATGGTTTCCTTCCAGGTCTGCTGATTATCGAGACGCGCGACTTTACCGGCGTCATTAAATTTCGTTACGCTGCTTAAGGTGCAGCTTGCCCATCAATACGGATTGGTGCGGTGACGACACCGGGGGCACTTTCACCTCGGGCCACGCGAACCGCACGGCGCGCATCAATGATGTCGCCACTTGGCAGGGGAACCCAACCACTCTCGTCTGTGCTCCAGCGGTAACCCTCGGAGCTATCAAGTTCGAGATAGATAAAAGACATGCGGCCGAAGTGGACGTAATTACCGTCCTGCAGGCTATCCTGAATTTCACGGTCATCCAGAGTCGCGCCCGCATTCAACAGCACTTTTAAATCCTTGTTCAGAGCACAGCGCGAGGATTCGAGGTTGTCACGGCAGGCCTGCAAACGACCACCCGGGTTCAGCGGGTTGTTGCCTGTGTAAGCCGAAATAGAATTGCCGTAATTCGCCTCAATGTCATAGACAGACAAAGCCCGACGAAAGACTTCTGAGTCCGGGACCGTTGCATCTCCGACCACAGCCCGGAGCGAGTCGAGACGCGCAAAGCGTTCGTCCCGACGGAACGGTAAGTCCGATTCGATGACCTTTTCGATTTCATTGGTCATTTGCTGCGCCATTTCGCGCAGGCTGGAACCAACGGCCGGCACGGCTTTGATCTCACCGCGGAGACCTTCGATCTGTGACTGTTGATTGGCCAGCATGACTTCACGCTGCGCAATCGACAGGCGCGCATCTTCGATTTGATCGAGCAAAGCGCTATATTCCGCCACTCTCGCATCTGCGTCCTGCGCGAACGCAGGCGCCGTTACAGCACTCGCACTCATCAGCAAGCCAGCGCAAAGCGCAATACGGGCGTATTTAAACTGTACCACTCACGTCCTCCAAAGCAGTCTTCGCACACTTAGCGGTGCGTTTGAGGGAACCCGCCTACACGGGCCAATTTTATTAATCAATCATTACGACCGTGACAGTGCAAGAAATTTCCAAATCTTATCCCAGTCTTTTTTCAGAGCGCCGGATTATCCTAGTCATCCATTTTGTTATAAAATCACAATATAGAATATTCTCGCTCTAAACAAGCCATTCGCGCAGTGGAGTGACTGCGTTCAGCCCGTACTTATATAAAGTGACAGAAAGACGACAGACGGACTGGTTGGGGCGGCTGGGGTCGAACCAACGATCACGGGATCAAAACCCGATGCCTTACCACTTGGCTACGCCCCAATAGGTTCAAGCGAACCAAATCGGGCCAATCCTGTCTGGCGTGACGCGGACATAACGATCTGTCCCAAACAGTGCAACCGCATTTGCGGCCTAGAATCGTAAAATTTACAGACAGGATGACGCGGCACGCCGACACAGCCTGCCTGCGACACGACAACGGGCTGTGAAGAAACGGTTTGTGTTCTATTCAAAAGCCAGACATATCGTTAAACAGTAAATAGCTTGCGGGTGCCCTGCCCGCCTCACTCATCTGTATATGGGACCTCTCATGCGTCAGTTTTTTATCACTATGTTTGGCACGATTGCCGGAATCTTCGGGTTCTTCATTGTTCTGATTATACTCGGCATCTTCTTTGGCGCACTCGGCGCGTTGTTTGGCGGCTCTGACACGCCCTCAGATCGTGTCCTTTATATGGATCTACGCGAGCCCATGATGGATCATAGCGTCGGCGAGAGCCTGTTTGGTGATGCGCCCGCCAATATTGTCGACACGGTTTACGCGCTCAATCGCGCAAAAACGGATGATTCGGTCAAAGGCGTTTTTATCCGCGCAGAGAATTTTGGCATGGCACCCGCCAGCGCGGAAGAACTGCGCCTGGCCCTGCTAGACTTTAAAACATCGGACAAATTCGTCATCGCCTATGCTCAGGGCTTTGAGGGAACATCGCTGATGACGTATCAAGCCGTGTCTGCAGCAGACGAAATCTGGATGCAGGACACGACGGGCTGGGCCATCTCTGGTCTGCGCAGCGAGACAGAGTTTTATGGCGGCGTCATGGAAAAGCTGGATGCTGAGCCGCAGCTGTTCCAGTTCCACGAATATAAGAACGCCGTGAACAGCTACATCGAAAAAGACTTCACGCCAGAACATCGCGAAGCCGCGACGAGTTACCTGACATCCTTGTTTGATAATGCTGTGGCACAGGTCGCAACCGATCGCGGCATGAGCGTCGAGGCCATCACGCAAGTCCTCCAGACCGCGCCGCACAGCGCAGAAACTGCGCTTGAGGCGGGCATGGTCGATACGCTGGGCCACTTTGAAGAAGCCCGCGCTTACGTCCGTGAGAAAGTTGGCAACGACAAAGTCGCGTTTCTGGATATCGCCGAATATGGCCCCGGCGTGGATTTCTCCGGCGAGACCATCGCGTTTATCGGCGGCCAAGGTGCGATCTTGCCAGGTGAAAGCGGCGGCGGATCGATCTTCTCATCCTCCGTCAGCATTGGCGGTGACACTTTGGCGAAAGGCTTTGATGCCGCACTGAAGGACGAGAAAGTCAAAGCCATTGTCTTCCGCATCAGTTCTGGCGGCGGCAGCCCTGCGGCCTCAGACCAAATCCTCGCGGCATCAGAGCGCGCAAAAGAGGCTGGCAAACCCGTCGTTATCTCTATGGGTCAATATGCGGCCTCAGGCGGCTATTACGTCTCGGCCCATGCAGATCACATCGTCGCTCTGCCCCAGACTATCACCGGCTCTATCGGCGTGTTCGGTGGCAAGGTCGCGCTGGACGGGACCTTTGATAAGATGGGTTACACCATCGAGGGCATCACAGTCGGCGGCGAATTCGCAGGTGCCTATTCCATTGATGAGCCTTTCAGCGCCTATCAAGCCGAAGCCTATCGCGGGCAACTGCAAGAGATCTATGACGACTTCACAACCCTCGTTGCAGAGGGTCGCGACCTGCCTCTGTCGCGTGTGCAAGAGATTGCCAAGGGTCGCGTCTGGACAGGCGAGCAAGCCAAAGAAGTCGGCTTGGTCGATGAGCTGGGCGGTATCATGACCGCGCTAGACGCCGCCAAACGCTTGGCCGGCCTCGAGGAAGACGCCGATATCCGCATCAAAGTCTTCCCGCGTCAGAAGACATCAGAAGAGCAGCTGAAAGAGCTGTTCTCTGGCACGGCGCAAATGGGCGAGGACATGGCGACCTTGCGGGAAATCGCCGCTTTGCCAGAAGTGCAAGCCGCTATTCGCGCGCGCCAGAACACTGTCCGCATCGGACAGGAAATGGCCGTCGATATTCCCGTCATCGAATAACGCACGCGCAGATCACAATTTGGAAAGCCCCGGCCAAAACCGGGGCTTTTTTATTGCACCCGCCTGCGAGGCCTATAGGCCAGTCTCTATGAGTGTGTTGGGCGATTTCGACTGGAGCTGGCGCGGCGTGCGCGTGCGCGCAACCGGCGCAAAGATCGCGTTCAACCCTGCCTTAGCGTGGGACGTCTGGCGCGGTGGCCTATATATATGTGTCGAAGCAGTGCGGTCCGCCTTTCGCAAGCGGGACATTGATATCGCGTTTCAACCTGTCGCCCCGCGACCTTGGTATTTGGTCTGGGCTACCATTGCCCAAGGCGGCTTCCGCGCAAAAGACATCGCACGCGTCGCGCTCGTTTTCGACGATAGCACCTATAGTGCGCAAATAGACACGGGAGCAGAGTTGACCTTGAACGGCGACTGCACCGATATTTCAAAGAGCCGCGTGGCCGAGGTGTTTCGCGAGATCTTCGGATATGACCTCTCGCTGAACCCCGCGACGGCGACGGCGCCCTATCTGGAGAAAGGCGAGATCAACGGCGTCCATGACGGTGTTATTCGTCTTGATCCAGCTCCGGCAAAGCCAGATCGCGTCTATCAACATCTGATCGACAACCGGACAGAAGATGGGACCGTGCTGGATTATCGGTGCCCAACGGTCTTTGGCGACATCCCCCTCGTCTTTTTGAAAGAACGTCCAGAGGCTCGACGGTTTGATAATCTCAACACGCGTGTTCGCCTGTCCACACCGGAAGCGCATTTCTCCGAAGATGAGCGCCTTCGTATCTCGGCCTTTTGCGCTGCAATGGGACTCGATTGGGGCGGATTGGATATTCTGCGCGATGCCAAGACTGACAGACTTTATATTGTGGACGTCAACAAGACGGATATGGGGCCACCGCTGGCCCTACCCCTGCGGCATAAACTGCGTGCAGTGAAAACCCTTGGCCTTGCCTTGCGCAAAGCCGTAATAGCGCGACTGTAATGGGAATCCCTTTTGTCAGAACCTTTGACTTTGATTACGGCGTAGCGGCGCAGCTAAGCCCGTTGGTTCAACGTGTCATTGCGGATAATCCCGGGCCGTTCACCTATACTGGTACGGGTGTCTTTATTATCGGCGATAAAAATGTCTGCGTCATCGACCCCGGCCCGGATACGCCCAAACACCGCGCTGCGCTGACGCGCGCCTTAGAGGGCCGCACTGTCACCCATGTCCTCGTGACCCACCACCACCTAGACCACAGCCCCATGGCCGCCCCGCTCGCGCGCGAACATGGCTGTCAGGTTTATGGCTTTGGCGTTCAGCCGGTCCCACCAACAGACGGCGAAGTTAGGTTGGAAGCGGGCGATGATCTGACGTTTAAGCCTGACGTGGAAATCCGCGATGGTCACGTCATCCGAGGCGATGGCTGGAAAATGGAAGCGATCCATACGCCCGGCCACACGTCGAACCATCTCTGCTATGCACTGCACGAAGAGAACACGCTGTTTTCCGGCGATCACATCATGGGGTGGAGCACCTCTGTCGTCTCCCCGCCCGATGGGCATATGGGCGATTATCTGAACAGCTTGCGCCGCGTGCTAGACCGAGACTTCGACATTATCCGCCCGACCCACGGTGCGGCGATCACAGAGGTTCAGCCCTTCGTCCAAGCCTATATCGACCACCGCCTAAAGCGTGAGGATCAGATCCTCGGCGCGTTGAATTCAGGTCTGAACCAGATCACCGACATCGTCGCCAAGCTTTATGTCGATGTGGACAAGCGCCTGCATCCGGCTGCCGCGCATAGTGTGCTCTCACACATGATCCATCTGCGCGAGACGGGGCGGGTCAGTGCTGACGGCCCTGACGGATTACGCCAGAGCTATCACGCGGCTTAGTCGTTCGCGGCCATCTTTGCCAAAAACGCCTCAACCCGTTCTGCATTCTTGCCAAGATCAGACCCACCAATGCGCGAGATCGAGCGCACGTCCAGGATCGTGCCGCCGCCTTTACCTTCACGGATGCGGATCGTGACATCGTCTTCGAAACCATACCAGAAGGTCGTATCCGTCGCGTCGATGCGACCTGTTGCGGCGTCTTTCGCTTTAATCGCCCAGCCCATGGATTTCGCCGTGGCTAGCGCTTCGCCGAAGACGACCGCTTTGTCTTCGCTGAGGACGAGCGGACGAATTTCCGGGAAATATTGTGTCTGCAGCGCGGAGACGAGTTTCTCGCCTGATGGCTTTTTGTCGACAAAAGTCGGCGCTTTCTTACCGACATAATCGATGGAGTTCACACCCTCGACGGCCGCGCGCTCGGCCAAGACGACGTCTCCGAATGTCGGGACGTCCTGCGTATCCGTCGTGACATCGTGGATAAAGGGATAGGTCTCATAGACCGCCTTTTGCGTCCCGGCGAGTTTGCCCAAACCCAACAGCGGCACAACCAATCCGATCAGGCCAATGACCAAACCTTTGCGCGGTTTAATCGCGAAAGCCAAAATAATGGCAAGGACAGCTAGAACCGCACCAACCATAAGGACAAGCGGGCCAATCTCTCGCGTCAAGGTTCCCAACGCAGTACCCAGCCCGAATAATCCAAGTTTATAGCCGATGGCTGCAACGACAAAAACCAACGGGCCCAGGATCGTCAACGCCAAGCTCGCACGGAGAACCCACCGTCGCAGCATCTGCCGCTTCGCCCCTTTTTCCTTGGGCAGGATTGCGATGTCATCATTTGCAGGTGTCAGGTCGGCCATGGGTGTCTCTCTCGTGTGCCCTCGTCTTAGCGGCTTTAGGGATAAAGGCGAGTCTTCGCCCAGTCGTCGCCGTCTTTGGTAAAAAGAATACGGTCATGCACACGAAAGGCGCCATCTTGCCAGAATTCGATGGCACGGGGACGCACCCGCCAGCCGAACCAATGGTCCGGGCGCGGGACATCTTTGCCTTCGAACCGCGCCTCAACCGCCTCAACATCATCGATCATGGCTTCACGAGATGTGACAGGGCGCGACTGATCCGACGCCCATGCCCCGATACGCGAGCCCCGCGCGCGTTCCGCGAAATAAGCATCTGATTCTGCATCCGACACCTGCTCGACGGAGCCGCGGACACGGACTTGGCGCTTTTGCGTTTTCCAGTGAAAGCACAGCGCCGCCTGCCCGGTTTCGATCAGCTGTCGCCCTTTGGCGCTTTCACTATTGGTGTAAAAGACAAAGCCCGCATCGCTCAGCCCCTTCAGCAGCAAGATCCGTACATCTGGTTGACCCGCACCATCGACGGTTGCGACACTCATCGCATTGGGGTCATTGGGCTCTGTCTTGCCCGCTGTCGCGATCCAGTCTTCGAACAGCGGGATTGGCGCATCAGCGTCCAGCCATGACATGTCGCGCGGGCCGTTATCCAAATACTCTGCGCGCGTCGGTGTGGGCGGGATGACAGGTGTGTTCATAGCAAGTTTTCGCTTAAAATTTCGCGTGAAAGGCATTGTTAACCATGCCTGTTGAGGCGGTGTTAAACCCTTAGCGCTTTATTGGGAAAAAATTAAGCACGATCCTTCACGTGCGATTGACGAATGGGGCCACCATGACACGCCAACACGCACTTTTGACACTCGGCCTATCTATGTCCGCGCGCGAAGCCGATATCCGTGGGGCGTGGCGCAAGAAAGCGAAGTTCTTCCACCCCGACAGTCCTTACGGCAATGTCACTGCTTTCCTACAAGCCAAGGATGCGTTTGAGACGCTGATCCCGCCTGCGCCGCAAGTCATGCGCGTCCGCGCCGGAGCCCGCGCGTTTTAGCGGCAAATCGCCAATAGCCTTGCGCGCGCGTCCCCGCTAAACGCGGGGCATGTCACATAATACTTTCGGACATCTTTTCCGCTTCACGACCTGGGGCGAAAGCCACGGCCCGGCCATTGGCTGTGTCGTCGATGGCTGTCCGCCGCGCATTCCGCTGACGGAAACCGACATCCAGACTTATTTGGATCAGCGCAAACCGGGCACATCGCGTTTCGTGACCCAGCGCCGTGAACCAGACGCCGTGAAAATTCTCTCTGGTGTGTTTGAAGGCCAGACGACCGGCACGCCGATCTCTCTCCTAATTGAGAATACAGACCAACGCTCGCGCGATTATTCTGAAATCAAGGACCGTTACCGCCCCGGCCATGCGGATCTGACCTATGATGCGAAATACGGCATCCGCGATTATCGTGGCGGCGGACGCTCCAGCGCGCGCGAAACCGCGAACCGAGTCGCAGCCGGTGCGATTGCGCGAAAAATTCTTGGTGACGATATTCAAATCCGAGGCTGTGTTGTCTCCATCGGCGATCAGGATATTGATTGCGAGAATTGGGACTGGAACACGGTCACGCAAAACCCGTTCTGGTGCCCCGACGCGACGGCCGCGAAAAACTGGGAAGCCTATCTCGATGGCGTGCGTAAAGACGGCAATTCCGTCGGCGCGGTCATCCATGTCGAAGCCACCGGGGTCCCCGCAGGCTGGGGCGCACCCGTCTATGGCAAGCTGGACAGTGATCTGGCGATGGGTCTGATGTCGATCAACGCTGCCAAGGGCGTGGAGATCGGCGCAGGCTTTGCCGCCGCCCGCTGGTCCGGCACCCAGAACGCTGACGCCATCCGCATGAAGGATGGCCAAGCCGCGTTTCAAAGCAACAATTCGGGCGGTATTCTCGGTGGGATTTCCAACGGCGACACGATCACGGCGCGACTGGCGATCAAACCGACCAGCTCCATGCTAACAAAAGTTCCCTCCATTGATGCCAAGGGCCAAGAGATCGACGTCCAAACCAAAGGCCGCCACGATCCCTGCGTCGGGATCCGCGGCGTACCGGTGGCAGAAGCCATGATGGCCGTCACCCTCGCCGATCACATGCTCCGCCATCGTGGGCAGGTGGGAACACAATAAGGAAAACGTTATGATCCTCCCTCTCCTCACGGTTCCCGCGCTCGGCGCGATTGGCTTTTATGCCTATGTGCGTCGGCTCTCTGGCGAAGACCTGTCGCAATATGATCGCGATGTGACGCCCTTTGCGCGGGCGCAGCCCTCAGAAGGTCTGTCGAAGCTCAATGAATATCTGAAAGAGATGTTCGGCGCGGACCCTGTTGCGGGCAACAGCACATCCGGCTGGGAAGGCAAGCGCGAACGCTTTGACCAAGCTGGTCTCGCGCGGGATTACGCCGATATCGAATTTCGCGACGCGACAATCACCGTCGATGGTCGAGAGATACATGGTCGTTGGACGCTGGCGCCGGGATATGATGCGGGTCGCCGTCTGCTCTATCTGCACGGCGGGGCGTTCACCGTCGGCTCTGATATTTCTCACCGTCCCCTAACAGCGCAGCTGGCGCGACGAACAGGCATGGCGGTGTTTGCCCCGAATTACCGTCTGATGCCGGAAAACACGCGGCGCAATACGATTGAAGATGCACGGGCCGCCTATGACTGGATTTGCGATCATGGGCCCGACAGAGAAAGCGCGCCAAAGAAACTTGCGCTGGCCGGTGACAGTGCGGGCGGAAACCTTGCGCTGATGTTGGGCAATTGGGCGCGAGGTAACGCCGCGCGTCAAGCCGATGCCATCGTCGCATTCTCCCCGACAACAGATGCAACGCTGTCTAGCCCATCTATGAAGGATAATCTGGACCGCGATATTATGCTGGAGCCTCTACTGCGTCCGATCGTGAAGGCCCCGCGTGCCATGCTGTTGCCTATGATGCGAAAACATTACGGCATGAGCCCCTCTCACCCGGATCAATCGCCCGTTTTCGATGATCTTTCAAATCTGCCGCCGACGCTGGTTCAGGCAAGCGCGGATGAGATGTTGCGCGATGATGCGATCCGCTTTGCTGGCAAAGCGGAAGCCGCCGGTTCACCTGTTACACTTCAGCTGTGGGATGGGGGTCTGCCCCATGTCTGGCAGATTTTCGACGACCATATCCCCGAAGCGCTGGACGCTTTGGATGAGGTTGAGCGCTTTCTTGCGCAACATGTCTAAGAGTTAAGGTTTCTTGAACCGAGTATGAATTCCAAAATCAGAGTGAGTTCAAACGCCGTCTCCTAAAAAGGAATCATCGACCTGGGCATCTTCCCAACGTCGTTGCCCAAACAGGAGACTACCATGACCAAGACTGTCAAAACCGCTCTCGCTGCTGTCACACTGGCAGCGGCAACTCTCGTTTTCCCCGCCAGCGCCTCTGCGGCAGATTACCGTAACAACTGCTCGGATACCGAAAACGCCATCCTGGGTGGTGTCGTCGGCGGCTCGCTCGGCACAGTCATTGGCGAAGGTATCGCCGGACGTGGCGACAGAACAGAAGGTGCCGTCTTAGGCGCGATTATCGGCGGGATCGCCGGCGCAGCCATCGGTGACGGTGCGACGGATTGCGAGAAGCGTTACGATCGGAACCGCGTCTACACGACGCAAGGCCAGACCACGCGTCACTATCCGACGCGCACACAAACGCGGACGGTTTATACCAGCCCGCACGTGCAGACGGTCGGCCACCCTGGACGTGGCCACGGTCATGCCCATGGGCGCAATCGCGGGAACAGCTCTTACGGCTATAACAACCGTTATAATGATCCGCTGTACCAGATTGATCGCCAGATCGAAGATGTGCGCCGCAGGGGCGATCAGCTGAAGCGTGAGATTCGCTATTCGCGACACTACAACCCGCGCCTAGAGCGTCGTTTGGAACGCAATGGTCGCAAGCTGAAAGAACTGAAGCGCGAGCGTCGTCGGATCAAGAAGTTCACCGACCGCCAACGTGACCGGAACTCCGGCTACAATCGCAACCAAGGTTACGGCTATAATGACGGATACCGTCGCGGCCATTACCACGGCAACTCGCGGAACCTTTGTTACTCTGATCACTAAGTTTTCCGTCCCCATGTGAAAACTCTATGTGTGACCCGGCCTCCTTGCGGAGGTCGGGTTTTACCTTATTTTATACCCGCGACTCCCGTCTCAGGCGAAGCGCCTTCGGTTTCGCGGGAAAAAAATGCTATAAGAAACGTGATTTCGGCGTGAGACTTGCACCAAGCAAGCCAAACCGAAAATGGTGGGTGGTTCGTGGAGCCGCCTTAATAGGTCTGCTTCAAGGAGCCGCACGCATGAAACTTTTACTCTCGACCGCCGCAATTGCGGCCATCGCCTGTCTTCCAGCGACAGCCTCAGCGCAGTTTTTCCCTGGATTTGATAATAACACCGTCCTTGGCGGGACTGTTGGTGCCGGTATTGGCGGCGCTATTGGTTCCAATATCGCGGGCGCAGGCAATCGCGACGAAGGCACAGCGATCGGCGCTGTCGTCGGTGGTTTAGCTGGCGCAGCCTATGGTAACTCGCGGTCTAACTATTACGGCAACCCTTACGCTGGACAGTTCAACCCCGGCTTTAACGGTCGCAACCTCGCTGGCACAGCCATTGGCGCAGGCCTTGGCGGCGTGATCGGCTCCAACCTCGCAGGCTCCGGCGTGCGCGAAGAAGGCACAGCCCTTGGCGCCGTGCTCGGCGGTGTCGCAGGCTATGCCCTCGCAAACCGGAACGGTCGCTCTAATGGTCGCTACGGCGGATACACGGGTGGCGGCTATGCTGGCGGTGGATATGCCGGCGGCGGTTACGCCCCTGCCTATGGTCCCGTTGGTGGATATACGACGGCCGGATACGGCAACGCTGGCTATGCACCAGCCGGATATGGTTATGGCGCAGGTCTGCCAGCTGGCCCAGCTTATGCCCCGACAACTTACGCATCCGGTGGTTATGTTTCCGGCCCCGTTATCCCTGTCACCAGCTACTCACAGCAGGTTACGACAGTTCAGCCGCAAATCGTTGAGCGCCCGCGCGTCGTGATTGAAGCGCCCTGCCCATCCGGGACAACCATGCAATCAGACGGCACCTGCATGAGCGCCCCGCGCACAGTGTATGAACCTGCCCCAACCGTGATCCCCTCCACCTGCCCAGCAGGCACAATGGATCAAGGCAATGGCACCTGCATGGAGCCGGCCAAGACGGTCTACGCCCCTGCACCAACTGTTATTCCGTCCAGCTGTCCTGCTGGAACCACGGATATGGGTAATGGCACATGCCAAGAACCTGCCCGTACAGTCATTGGCGCGGCCCCAATCGTGATCCCGCAAGCCTGCCCATCTGGCACAACGGATATGGGTGATGGCACATGCCAAGAACCTGCTCGTACCGTCATGGGTGCCGCCCCAATCGTGATCCCACAAGCCTGCCCAGCTGGCACAACGGATCTCGGAAATGGCACATGTCAGGAACCGGCCCGTACCGTCATGGGTGCCGCGCCAATCGTCGTGAACCAGCCTTGCCCCGTCGGAACGACCGATCTCGGCAACGGCACATGTGAAGCGCCAGCCCGCATCATTGAAAGTGCGCCGATCTACACACCCGCACAGCCCGTCTGTCATGCAGGTACGGCTCACCACAGCAGCAGCTGTGTGACACTGGCACCTACACACACGGCCTATGAGTCGGGTCACAGCGTTCCAGACACAGTCGTGCATAGCCAAGAAGGCTATTGCTACGGCGACGGCAAGCGCATGTATGACGATAAAGGTCGCGAAATCCCGGGTGCGCGCCACAGTGCATCGAGCTGTAAGTCTCACCACTAAACGCACGAACATCGCAATAAAATCAGGGCGCGGACTATGGTCTCGCGCCCTTTTTGCTGCGCAAATGACATCTTACGCAGCTGTGATTTTGCAAGATGCGCGCGGTGTGTGTATAGTCTTTATGTCTCGTTAATCGTTTCGAGACGCGGTGCCAGGGGACGGGTGCCGGTAGGACCTTAAATAAAGGACGCATATATGCGCTACTCGACCCCTTTCAAAATCGTGGCTGCTTTCGCCGTCACAGCCAGCCTCAGTGTGGCTGCTTCGGCTCACAACACGGGTTATCACCACCAACATCAAAGCGGTAATTCAGATCAACTGATCGGCGCCGGCATTGGCGCAGTTATCGGCGGTGTTGCAGGAAGCCAACTGGCCGGAAACGGCGCGCGGACCGAAGGCTCCGTCCTCGGCGCAGTCATCGGCGGTGTCGCAGGTGCAGCCATCGCAGGCGATGGGCGTTCCAATAATCGTGGCTATTATCAGGGTGGCTACAACCAAGGTGGCTACTACAATCAGCAGACCGGGTATTATCATGGCGGCGGCTATAATCAGGGGGGTTATTACCAAGGCAATACGACCTATCACTATCCGCAAGGTCACAGCCAATACGGCTATAGCCAGCCCTATTATAATCAAGGGTACAACACGACCTACACGACGACCTATCAACAGCCCTTCTATCGCTATGATCCGCAGCCCTATTATGTGCGCCCCCGCACGGGTATTTCGATTAGCCTGAACACAGGCAATCGCGGCTATTACAATCGTGGATATCGGACACGCGGCCATTACCGCAACCGCAATCGCGGCCATAATCGCCGGAACTATCGCCGCCGGCACTAGCACCTAAAACAGCCCCGCCCACGCAAGTCGGCGGGGTTTTTTACATCTCCCGACGCCGCGCGTAGAGCAGGTATTCCCGATTTCCCGACCCGCCAAGGATCGGCGAGGCTTCCGTCGCCTCGACCCGCCAGCCTTGCGCCGTGACCCAGTGACGAACGCTGTCCAGCGCGCGCAGGCCCAGCTCCTCTGAGGCCACAAGCCCACCGCGCCGCAGGTTCGCCTTCCCGACTTCGAATTGCGGTTTTACCAGGGTGATTAGCTCAGCCTCCGGCGCAGCCAAACGCAGCGGCACCTCCAGCACTTTCATGGCGGAGATAAAGCTCGCGTCACAGACCACGAGGTCTGGCGTTGGGTTAAGCTGCGTCGGCGAGAGCGTGCGCGCGTCTTGCCCTTCCATCGAGACAATCCGGGACTCGCTGTGCAGATCGGGATGCAGCTGTCCATGACCGACATCCACGGCAAAGACTTTCGCCGCGCCCTGCGTTACCAGTACTTGCGAAAATCCGCCCGTTGACGCCCCAACATCCAGCGCCGTGCGTCCTGTCGGATCGACGGCGAACACGTCCAGCGCATGCGCCAATTTCATCCCGCCGCGCGACACCCAAGGGTGCTCTCGACCCGCCACGACTGTTGCGCCGTCTGCAATCTTCTCGGACGGCTTCTTTAATGTGCGTCCATCAACGGACACCAACCCAGCCTTAATCGCCGCCTGCGCCCGCGCGCGCGAGGCGTAGTGTTTGTGGGTGGTCAGATATTGATCAGCGCGCACAATTTAATTCATGGCGACAAATTGTTCAGCGGTCAGCACGTATTGCTCGTCAAGAATGCGATCTACATCGAAAGAAATTTCCTTTGGAAAACCCCAAATTGGATCGTATTCGACAGTGAAGTAAACTGTCTGTTCTCTGCCGTAGAACGTATTTGCCTCAGGGTTTAAGTGATCTTCCACTCTGCTAAATAGATCTTCGACAGTAAAATCACCAAACAGGTTTTCAGGTATGTCCGACCCAGTGAGGTATTCGTCCTGGGAGGTTCCGACATAGACGCGTCGAACAATATCGTTCTTCAAAACTGAAATTTCATTAGGCCCTCTGCGGGGTGCTGGGAAACAAAAGCAATTTCGTAAAACTGTGTATTTGTAACCCTCTGGCCGATTAAGTTGCCAGATTTTCTTTTGACGGTCTAATTCCAAAAGTAGCAAGCTCCGACGATCTTGCGTTAAAATACTAGAATGTGGTTCAGAATTTTTATCGGCATCAAAGGATGTTTCGCAAGCAACCATTAGCGTGGCCGCTAAACATAAAGCGAGCGCCCTCACGCCAAACCCTGCATATCCGCCACATCACGGCCGATCACCTGAAACACCTTCTCAACAATCGAGGCCGCGTCGAGCTTGGCTTGCGCGTACATCAGTGCGGGTGTGTCTTGATCGATGAATG
>CAYPWW010000002.1:83891-90554 GCA_964414555.1 uncultured Algimonas sp. | reverse complement strand
ATTGGCATTATCTGAAAGCATTGAGCTCTAAAAGGACTGTTTTCTTAAGAGAGCTGACGTCCGCTAAGGGGATGTTGTTACTTTATTTCGAGCGTCTTAAAACGCCCAAAAACAGCCGCTGGTAATGTTTGTATCAAAAAAAAATTTACTGCAAAAACTGAATGTCTAGTTTAGTGTGAGCCATGAGCAAAATTAGACCCATGTTATCTATGCTAAGGGGAAACAGAGCGCCACATCCACGCGACTATTTTCGGGAACCTACGCCTAGGTACGAGCAAATCGAAATTACAGATATCAACAAGCGTTGGCACGAATATTTACGGAATCATACATATTTTCGCAACTGGAAGAAAGAATATACGCGTAGTTATTGGAATCGTTCAGGCGATGTCCATTTAGGTCTAGCGCTCAGTATTGGCAGAGTTCGATACATGACTCTCGTTGTTCAGTTTTCAATTCCGCATTCTATAAAACCCATTATTCCTGAATATGATGTTGATGAACATGAAGGGTTTTACTTTGGACATAGAGTTTGTCGGGCCACTGGAGTTTCTATACCCAAAGTATGGGATGATTGGCCGGTGGGAACGCCAGCTCAATTCGATCTAGATCTTCAAGAAATAGACCAAATGATCGAAAAATTCGTCATCCCGTGTTTTGAGCAAGTTTCTACGGAGAATGATTTTCAGAAACTTTATGCAACGCTAAAGCCCGGCTTATATAAACAATTGCCCGCGGTGCTATTCTTTGATGGTCTGACGAAAGCGCAGCACTATCTTGCACAAGAGTTACACATACTTGAGGGGCGACCTGAAGAAAAACTCTGCAATTGGTTGGTTGAACAGGATGTTTTGCCTAAAGAAATGATAGAGCGGATAAGACTAGCGGGCATGCAGATCGAAGATGATTATGTGCGTCGGATAAAACTTTTAGCAAATGAAATAGAGAGTCTAGTTCAAGAATAATATAACCCAAGCTGAATGGCTTAAAATCGCTCAATATAAGACACTGAGTTAAGGTCTCCTTTGGGGATTTAACCCCCCAAACACCACCGCACCACGGCCTTCTGCGCGTGCAACCTGTTCTCCGCTTCATCCCACACCGCGCTCTGGTCGCCCTCTAGCACCTCTGCCGTCATTTCTTGGCCGCGATAGGCGGGGAGGCAGTGGAGGAAGGTGGCGGCGGGTTTCGCGCGGCCCAGCAGTTGCGCGTCGATTTGATAGGGGCCGAGAGCGGCCAGACGTTCGGCCTTGTCCGTGTCGCCCATGCTGACCCAGCAATCCGTGATCAGGGCGTCGGCGCCGTCGGCGGCGTCTACGGGGGTCAGCTCCGTCTCAATCCGAGCCTGCTTGGCGCGCGCGGCGTCAATTAATCCGGCCGTCTTGGGATTGCCGTCGAGGCTATAGTTGGAAGGTGAGCTGATGCGTAGCGAATAGCCAAATTGGCTCGCCGCATTCACGAAACTCGCTAGCACGTTATTGCCATCGCCGATCCAGCTCAGCGTCGCGCTGGACAGGTCCACGCCGCGTTCCTCGAGCGTCATCAGATCCGCCATAATCTGGCAGGGATGATTGTGATCCGACAGCCCGTTGATGACGGGTACATCTGCGTGTTTCGCGAACTCTGTGATCGTCGCGTGGTCATTCGCGCGGATCATCACGGCATCGACAAATCGCGACAGGACGCGGGCGGTGTCGGCGACGCTTTCGCCGCGGCCCAGCTGCATATCATTGGCGCCGGCGACGATGGCCGAGCCGCCCAGCTGGCGCATGCCTTGCTCAAACGAAAAGCGCGTACGGGTCGAGGCTTTCTCAAAAATCATCGCGAGCGTGTCGCCGTTCAGCGTCGCTCCAGGATCGGGCGCGCCTTTGGGCAACCCTTTGCGAGCAGCCTTCATCGCATGGGCATCATCCAAGATAGCCCGAAGCTCGGCAGCGGAAAGATCGGCGAGGGAGAGAAAGTGACGCATAGCTGCCGTTAGCCGACAGGCGGAATGCTCGCAATAGGCTTGGCTTTTCCGCGTGGGTGCGGGATGAGCGCGCTATGGCTTTTACCGACGTCGATGCGACCAATCACTTTTTGGAACAGGCTTTCCCGCGCGTCGGGGTTCGCCCACGGGTGACGGACATGACAGACGGGCGCTGTGCCATCGCATTTCAGGCCGAGGCGCAGCACATGCGACCTGGAGATATTGTCTCTGGCCCGACGCAAATGACGCTGGTGGATACGGCGGGCTATGTCTGTGTGTTCACGCGATTGGGCCTGACGCCGATGGCGGTTACGTCCAGCCTGCATGTGGATTTCCTGCGCGCCTGTCAGGGCAAAGCCGTCACGGCGGAGGCCGAGTTGGTCAAGATCGGGCGCGTCTTGGCGGTTGTGTCCGTTTCCGTGCGGGGGGCCGATGGGCGTGAGAGTGCGCGGGCGAGTGTCACCTATGCACTGCCGCAGGAGGCAGTGACGTGAGGACGGCGATTGTCTATTTTCTTGCCGTGTTTTTCGCGTTGGCGGGGGTGATGCATTTTGTGCAGGACGACGCATTTGCCGCGATTGTGCCGCCGCTACTGCCGTTCAAATATTTGATCGTCTGGGCGACGGGCGTGATCGAGATTGTGATCGCCGTTTTGTTGCTCTGCCCACATTTGCGACCCCGCGTTGGGGTGGTGCTGGCGCTCTACCTGCTCGCGGTGTTGCCCGCGAATATTTACATGGCCGTCGCAGGGATCCCTTTTGGTGATAGCCTTGCGTCCCCGGCAGCCTTGTGGGGACGGGTGGCGTTGCAATTCCCGCTCATCGCGCTGGTGCTGTGGGCGTGCGGGAGTTTGCGGCGGAATTAATTATTTCCTTTTAGGAGCCTTGCGACGACGCGGAGCATTATTGCCACCACGATTGGGACGCGGCTTGGACGCTTCGCGTTTGGCTTCACCTTCGGATTTGGGGCGCGCCGGCTTTTTGTGGGCAGGCTTTTTTGGGGCGGGCTTTGCCTCAGCGGGCTTGGCTTTCGCTTTCACCCGACCGCGCGGTTCGTTCGAACGTTCATCCGACCATTTCTTCTTAGGCTTTTTATTACGGGGCTTTCCGCCGTCACGGGGGGCTTTTTGCTTGACGGGTTCGCGGCTGGCCTCAGATTTGCCTTTGGGTGCAGCGTCTTTTGCGGCGCGGGCCTTGGCAACGCGGCCTTTCTTCTTTTTGGATTACCCACGACCCTTGCGCGGAGCGGGTTGACGCTTGGGCGGCGGCGCCAGTGGCGTGCGTTCCGACAATTTTTTGACCTGCGCGGACAGTGTATCGGGCAGGGGGATTTCCGTCAGTGGCTCGCCCAGTAGCTTATTAATGTCCCGCAGATAGCTGTTCTCTTCCCGGTCGACAAAGGCGATAGCGATGCCCGTTTTTTGGGCGCGGGCGGTCCGGCCAATGCGGTGAACATATTGCTCCGGCACATTCGGAATTTCGAAGTTAAACACGTGAGAGATGTCCGGAATATCAATCCCGCGCGCGGCGACATCGGTTGCGATCATCGTCATGACGTCGCCAGATTTGAAGGCTTCCAAGGCACGTTGGCGCTGGCTTTGGGATTTATTGCCGTGGATCGCGACGGCAGCAATTCCGACCTTGGCGAGACGTTTGACGACGCGGTCCGCGCCATGTTTCGTCCGTGTAAAGACCAGTGAGCGTCCGACCTCTGGCGCGAGGAGCGACACGGCCAGCAGGCCTTGCTTATCCGCTTGCTTCACGCGGTAGACGCGCTGCTCGACTTTCTCAGCGGTCGTATTGGCAGGCGTCACCGACACATGGACGGGATTGTTTAGGAATTGCTTGGACAGCTGTTTGATCTTCGGCGCGAGGGTTGCGGAGAAAAACAGCGTCTGGCGCTCTTTCGGTAGCATCTCGACGATTTTGCGCAGCGCATGGATAAAGCCCATGTCCAGCATTTGATCGGCTTCATCCAGGATGAGGACTTCGACGTCGGAGATTTTGACGGCTTTGCGGTCCAGCAGGTCGATTAGACGTCCGGGCGTCGCAACAATAATGTCATTACCGTGGACGAGGCGCTTGATCTGCTTGACGATGTTTACGCCGCCGTAAACGGTCGCGACGTCCAGATCCATCATGTGCCGGCCATAGCTGCGCACAGCTTCGGAAATCTGACCAGCCAGCTCTCGCGTGGGGGCGAGGATCAACACCCGTGCACCGCGCTTTGGCGGGTCAATATCGTCTAAGAACAGCTTGTGCAGGGTCGGCAGGGTAAAGCCCGCCGTTTTCCCTGTACCCGTCTGGGCGATACCCATGACGTCGCGGCCCTCTAGGGCAGGGGGAATGGCTTGGCTTTGGATAGGCGTTGGGGTCGTGTGACCCATATCGGCCAAAGCGCGGGCGAGCGGTTCGGCGAGCTTGAGCTCTGAAAAGGATTTCATGGAATGTCCGTGGGGTTTTTCCGTCGGGGAAGGGGAGACCCGTCACGGCCTGATGTTCTTGCGCGGCGCGTAGGGCGTGCGGGGCGAAGTGTCAAACCCTGTCGTCAGAGAGTTTAGGCTGGTGTGGCTCTTAATATAGATGGCTGGCCTCAAGACTCGCTCAGATCGTTCGCCTTACATACTCAGCTTTTTCATTTGACCTGTGCCTAACAATATAAAAGCCCTCAGCAATTGATCGGATTTGATGCAGTCACAGCTTTGTGATCTACCAGTAACTGACCAATCGGTATTTAAATCTTATCTGTAATGGACCGAAAGGTAATAAACGAATTCAAATCTACAAAAGAGACGACCATGACTGACTTCCCAACACATACGATCGATACTGCGCCTGCGGCTGCGAAGGCCCGCCTAGAAGGCGCACAGGCCGCACTGGGATTTGTCCCAAACCTCTATGCGGCGATGGCGGAAGCCCCGACATTGCTGGAGGCGTATCAAACGATTGGCGATATTTTCGGCAAAACCGACCTGTCCGAGACAGAGCGCCAAATCATCCTGATGAGCAATAACGACCTGAATGGTTGTGAGTATTGTATGGCTGCACATACAACAATCAGCCAAGGCGCGGGCGTTCCAACCGATGTGATCGACGCTTTGCGCAACAACACGCCGATTGCGGATACGAAATTGGAAGCCCTGCGCAAATTCGCGCGCACCGTGAATGAAAGCCGCGGTTGGCCACTCGATAGCGATGTTCAGGCACTGACCGCTGCGGGTTACACGGCCCGCACAGTGCTAGAAGTCGTCCTCGGAACAGCGATGAAAGTGCTGTCCAACTACACGAACCATATCGTGGAAACGGATCTCGACGCGGCATTTGCACCGAATGCTTGGCAGCGCGACGTCGCCAACGCAGCATAAGGCACCGGAAAATTCTACAAGGTGGTGGGGGCTAGTCCTCCGCCACAAACGCGACGATCCGCGCGCCATAGTCTGGATCGCCCAAGACGGAAAGATGATCGCCGGGGTGCGTTTCGAACTGGGCATTGGGTAGCATTGCCGCCAGCGCCGCCCCGTCGCCATTATCAAAATCCGCATCGCCATTGATGACCAGCACGGGTATGCTCATCGCGGCCAGTTCTTCGCGCGTCACCGTCATACGATGGCGGAGTGAGCCTGCGACACTGTCCGCCGTGCTCTTCGACGCCGCCAACATCGCGCTGATGCGGGTTTCCATTTGTCCTGTTTCGCCGTTTGAGACGCGCCCTAGCAAGGCCGCGATCGCATCATGTCGCGCGCGGTCGCCAATGATGGCGGTTTTGTCTCCCATCCCGCCCAGCACGAGGCGTTGCGCAGGTGTCTCTAAGACTTGCAGACGCAGCGCCACGAGTGCGCCCATGGAATAGCCGACAACCGCATGGGGTTCGGCCTCTAAATGCTGGAGCAGTGTGATTTGATCCTGCACCATGGCATCGACGGGCCAGTTCTCTGGCGTGTTGTCTATCGCCGACCCGCCATGCCCGCGCAGGTCCGGCGCAATCACACGAAAGCCTTGCGCCGTCATTTGCGCAATCAGGCCGGTCTGTTCGAAATTGCGTTCCGCGTTCCCAGTGAGGCCGTGCAGCATCAACACGACCGGCGCGTCGCGCACACCCTTATCCAGATAAGCGATCGTGTGCCCGTCAAAGCTTATGTAGCTTTGCTCGACCGGCGTCGCCTTCGTGCATCCGATGAGCGATCCTGCGCAGAGTATTGTCCAAATTCGCATCATATTCCTGCACCTTTGCCTTTTGACCTGCTGGACGTTCTCGCTCAAGGTAAGGGCATGTTACAAGGAGAGTAAAATGATCGGCTACACAACTTTGGGCGTTTCGGACATGGACCGCGCGAAAAAATTCTACACAGAGCTGTTTGCTGAGCAAGGCGCGAAAGTGCAGTTCGATGGTGGGCGCATCGCCTTTATCGGGAAATCTATGGCCGAACCCATGGTCGCCGTCTGTGTGCCCTATGACGAGCAAGCGCCCACTCCTGGAAATGGGGTCATGGTGGCTTTCCCTGCTGGTTCTAAGGAAGCGGCCGATAAGATGTACGCGCGCGCCTGTGAGCTCGGCGCGACTTGTGACGGCGCGCCGGGACAACGCATTCCTGGTGTTTTCTACGGTGCTTACGTCCGCGACCCTGATGGAAATAAGCTCGCGTTCTTTGATTTTAGCTAAGGCTACCACTTAAAAATACAACCTTTTTAAGGACT
>CAYPWW010000002.1:80796-83791 GCA_964414555.1 uncultured Algimonas sp. | reverse complement strand
GGACTTATAATTCTAAATTCCTAACGCCTGAGGATAATAACGACCACTGGCGCCAAAGCACGGATCGTCGCTTGGTGAACCGAACGGGTGGCTACAACGCCAATGGCGCAACGATTTCGCGGATCTCTGCGGATGGCAGTGAAATCAAATATACCTACAGCGCAGGGGCCTATCGCACGACAGAGGGCGACGGCGCACATGACACGATCACCTATGGTTCCAGTACGTTCACTTGGACGGACGGTGCTTCAGGCATCAAGGAAACCTACAAACAATATGCGGGTGAATGGCGCATTTACCAGCAAACCGATCGGGATGGCGACAGTCTCACATTTCGGTATAGCTCAGCGGGTAAATTAACGAGCATTACGACTGCCGATGGCAGCAAGGTCGAATACCGCTGGTCTGGCAATAATATCACGTCGATGAAGTCGACCTATAAAACCAACTCAGGCGCGACAAAAACCCTGACGCGGACACGTTATAATTACGACGCGCAAAACCGCCTCGTCAAAGTTACGACAGACCTCACGCCTGACAACAACAGCATTTCAGATGGCAAGACCTATGAGACGACATATGCCTATGTCGATGCGACGTCCAAGCTCGTCGCGACAATCGAGCAGACAGACGGCTCGAAGATGGATTTTGCCTATGATTCTTATGGCCGGATCACCCGGATTACACAGCTGGTCGAAGGCGCAGATGTGCGGGAAACGCGGATTGGTTATTCGCGTAATGGCACGGGCCGCGGCGGCTTATGGCGGCGTCACCTCCGTCACATCACCCAATGGCATGGTCACAAAGCTCTATCACGACGCAAAGGGGCAGTTGACACAGATCGTCGCGCCGCCATCAGAAGCGGGCGGCACCTCGGACGTCACTCAATTCGAATATGATGCGGCTGGGAATCTGACGCGCACCATCAAGACGGATACGGAAAATGGCAGTGCGGCAGGGAACCTGATCGACACCGCCAATTGGGGTGGCGGCACATTGGCGGTGCGCGGCGAGGGTCTCGTCAATGACGATAGCTGGCCAACCGATTTGGCGAATGTCCCTTCTGGTACGGCGACATTGGATGGCTGGGCGAATAATTACGCCTATCATCAGGAAACCGAATGGGCGCGAACGGCAGGGCCTTATGGCGGTGATGTCGTCAGTATGAAGGCGGGGCAGACAAATGCGACAACGCCCGGCGGCGGTGGCGTTAGTAGTCTTTTCTCTGTTGATGCGTCGCAGGCCTATGAGTTTACGTATTACTTTAAGGTCGATGCGCTCAAGAAGCACCGCACCTACTTCGGCCTGCATGGGGGCGTTCTAAAGGGGGCTAGCAATAGCGCTAATACGAACCCCTATTTCGCAAGCCCTATACCTTCCGCTGCAAATGGTATGGAGGCTGGCAAGTGGTATAAACTCGTTGGCTATGTCTTGCCGAATGGGACTGAGGTTGAGCCTAGAGGCAGCTATGGCGGTATTTACGACACGGAAACAGGTGAGCGTATCTCAGATGTAAACCACTTCCGCTGGAATGAAACGGCAGGAAATGGCTAGGTGCGCCTGAGGTTTTTCAACCATTATGAAAACCAACATCAAGGCAAATATACGCATTTTATAAGCCCGAAGTGCGGGAAATTTCTTCGCCTGCGATCCTGCGCGATGCGGAAAAACTGGACTGGGATCAGGCGAAGGTCGGCTTCCACGCGTTCTTAGGTGAGCGCGGGAAAGCTCTGCACCAACCAAAAGGCCAGCGAAACGCCGAGCAACACGCGAACAGTTTGCGGCACCCGCAAGAGTGTGAATGGCGGCGAAAACGCAAACACCGGCACAAAGCGCAGGCTCAGGAAAAATGTCGCGATCGCGGTGTTCGCAAACGCTTCCATCTTAGCCGCCGACAGAAGGGATAAGTTGATAGAGCGTGCGCGCAAAGCCCGCGATCCGGCCCAACATCCAAGGGCCCAGGGCGATCAACATAAAGGCTGTTGCGAGAATTTTCGGGACATAGGAGAGGGTGATTTCTTGGAGCTGGGTCGTGACCGCAACACGGCAATCAACAAGCCGATCACTAGCGTCACTAGCAAAATGGGCATACCCACCGCCAGCGCGTTCTAAACCATTTCACTCAAAAGCTGTATCGCTTGATCGGCTCTCACACCCACTCTCCCCTTGTAGAGAAATATCTTAGGTGAGGGATTAGAACGTGTGAAGGCGCAAACACACGAAACACGCATTGTTTTTGGTGGCTTCCCCTGTGGGCGATTTGTCTTAGGCGCGGGTTCCTTATAGTGTGAGCACGGAAAGAAGGTGTGTCTGGCCTTCCGGTTTGGGGACAACAAATGGAATTCATCCAAGGTTTGATGGCGGAACTGATCTCTAACGCGCGGGCGGGGTTCAGCTTTCTCTTTGTCATCAATATTTTCTTACTCATCTTTGCGAGTCCGATTGTCTCGCTGATTGCGCCGGGACAGGATAACAAAGCGCGCATCCGGATTTTCCGCTCGCTGAACCTGTTGGTGCTCATCTTCTACGTGCTTGATTTTGCCCTACGCCGCGCCGGGTTTGATAGCCATTATTTCGGCAATCTGGGCGTCAGCCTGATGGTCATATATGGCGGCGTATTTCTCTATTCTTTGATGGGCACGATTTCGCGCCAGCGCTTTGGCAAGACGCGCGTGCTGGACAATCAGACCGTCCATCTGGAGAGCTATAATTCCCGCCTCGTCAGCTTGGTCCTTTTGGGCCTAATCGCGATTACGGTCATCTATGGCCTGATCAAGATTTGGGGTGCGGATAGCTTGTTGGAGACGACGGGCATCTTCGGAATTTTCATCGCGTTTCTGGCCTTTACTAGCTCGATCTGGGCGCCGGATATTGTCAGTGGGCTGATTATCCTCAACTCGGATATTCTCGTCGACGGTGATGTCGTTGTCGTCGATGGCCACCCGAATGAGTATATCATCGCGCGGGTCACACTGATCTATGTCGTGCTCTATGA
>CAYPWW010000002.1:67106-80696 GCA_964414555.1 uncultured Algimonas sp. | reverse complement strand
CCGATGAACATGTGCTGGTCAATGAAAACAAGCCGTTTGAATGGGCGATGACAAATGCGGGGGACTACGCGCTCGAATATACGCTCTGGGTCTATCTCGAGCGCATCCCCAATACGAAAGTCACCAAGACGATCCGCAAATATTTGATGGGGACATTGTATAAAATCAACGAAGCCGTTTACGCCGCGAGTGTGGTCGAGGGTGTAGATTTAAGCACGCCAGATTTGGTGAATGTGGGGGTCAATCAAACGAAAAAGTAGATCTAATAACAGACTCGACAATTTGTTCTATTTATGTTCTCTAGAAACTAGCTAATGTATTTGCAAAGCCTTTAGGAATGTAAGGGAATCACAATGCCTCATGAATCTAGCGAAAACCTAAGATCATTTCTCAATGGAGACAAGTTCCGCACTATCATGGCAGATCCACCTTGGCGTTTTCAAAACAGAACTGGAAAAATTGCGCCTGAACATAAACGTCTAGCTAGATACCCAACTATGAAGTTAGACGACATATGTGCTCTTCCTGTTGAAGAACATCTTGAAGACACAGCTCATTGTTATCTTTGGGTTCCAAATGCGCTTTTACCAGATGGTTTACGTGTTCTCGAAGAATGGGGCTTTACTTATAAGTCGAATATAATTTGGCATAAGATTAGAAAGGATGGTGGCTCAGATGGTCGAGGTGTCGGTTTCTACTTTCGTAATGTAACCGAAGTTATTCTTTTCGGGGTTAGAGGTAAAAATGCGAGAACGCTTCAACCAGGACGAAGTCAAGTGAATCTGATGGCGACCCGAAAACGAGAGCATTCTCGTAAACCTGATGAACAGTATGCTCTAATCGAGTCTTGCAGTCCAGGACCTCATCTTGAGTTATTTGGTCGTGGTGTTAGACAAAATTGGACTGTTTGGGGCAATCAAGCGGATGCAGATTATAAGCCTGACTGGAAAACATATTCTTACAATTCGTCCGTTCTAGTTGCTGAATAAATCTAATGACCAAGTCCGATATATCTCATGGCAGAGGGGCTGATCCGTACGCTCTAGTTGCAGATGTATTTGGAGAAGAATTAAATAGGAAATTTGAAATATTTTCCTACCGAAACGCTGCGACCATTTTGGAGAAGAGTTATCCAGATCAGTTCGCGGCAATAATTTCTATTTTGGAAAGTTTTGAAATTACTGAAACAATGATTCGGGTTCCTGGCGGTAGCAAAGGCCCTATCGCTAAGTATGTCGACACACTTTTTGACGAGAACTGGCAAGAACTTCGAATTTCAGGGGATCTGCATGTTAAGCTTCTTGATGCTAGCAAGAAAAAACATGTTGTCAGGGAATATACGAAAGAAGGTTATCTTGATGGGCATCGCATAGATTTTGTGAATGATAAAGTTGCGTTGGACCTAGAGTGGAATAGCAAAGATCAGACTTATGATCGGGATTTATATGCTTTCTCTGCATTTTACGATGCGGGAGCCATTGATCTGGGGATCATACTTACGCGCGGTTCGTCATTAGACACAGATTATTTTAGAAGTCTTGGGAAAGTGCTCAAGAAAGACGCTGTAACGGAGGGTGAAACCTACGTTTATCCAAAATTTGGTGCATCAACAACTTGGATGGGAAAGTTGCTATACAGATTAGATGCAGGTCGAAATGGTGGCTGTCCTGTTCTGGCCATAGGCATTAAACCGATTTGTGTTGCCAAGACCTAACCATCATCCATTTTCAACGCCGCAATAAACGCTTCTTGCGGGATTTCCACACGCCCAAATTGGCGCATGCGTTTCTTACCCTTTTTCTGCTTGTCGAGCAGTTTGCGCTTTCGGCTGGCGTCGCCGCCATAGCATTTCGCGGTCACGTCTTTGCGCATCGCGGCGATAGTTTCGCGGGCGATGACTTTGCCGCCAATGGCCGCTTGGACGGGGATTTTGAACAGGTGGCGCGGGATCAGGTCTTTTAGACGCTCGCACATTTGTCGGCCGCGGCCTTCCGCATTATTGCGGTGGACCAGCATCGACAGCGCATCGACGGGATCGCCATTGACGAGGATGGACATTTTCACAAGGTCCCCCTCGCGTAGGCCAATCGCTTGATAATCGAAACTCGCATAGCCTTTGGACACGGATTTCAAGCGGTCATAGAAATCAAATACGACTTCATTGAGCGGCAACTCATATTCCACCATGGCGCGGCCATTGATGTAGGACAGGTTCGTCTGGATGCCGCGCCGATCTTGGCAGAGCTTTAGGATGCCGCCGAGATAATCATCCGGCGTCATAATCGTTGCTTTGATCCACGGCTCTTGGATGTGGTCGATCTTCATCACGTCCGGCATGTCGGCAGGATTGTGCAACTGCATATCCGTGCCGTCGCGCAGGGCGAGTGTATAGACCACGCTGGGCGCCGTCGTGATGAGGTCCAGATCAAATTCACGTTCTAGGCGCTCTTGGATGATCTCCAAATGCAGCAGGCCGAGGAAGCCACAGCGGAAGCCAAAGCCCAATGCTGCGCTGGTTTCCATCTCGAAACTAAAGCTCGCATCGTTCAGGCGCAGGCGGCCCATCGCTGCGCGCAGGTCTTCGAAATCCGCCGCGTCGACGGGGAAGATACCGCAGAATACGACCGGCTGTGCGGGTTTAAACCCGTCCAGCGGCGTGTCCGTCGGGCGGCGGTCCTCGGTGATCGTATCGCCAACGGCGGCGTCCGCGACCTCTTTGATGGAGGCCGTCAGGAAGCCGACCTCGCCGGGGCCGATGGATTTCACGTCTTCGGGCTTGGGCCGGAACACGCCGACTTTATCGACGGTATAGCTGGCGCCTGTGTTCATGGTGCGGATGCGCATACCTTTGCTGACCGTGCCTTCGATGACGCGGAATAGCACGACGACGCCCATATATGTGTCATACCACGCATCGACGAGCATGGCTTTCAGCGGGGCCGAGGCATCTTGCGCCTCGGGCGGGGGCAGGCGGTCGACGATAGCTTCCAACACGTCGGGGATGCCAATGCCGGATTTGGCGGAACATTCCACGGCGTCGCTGGCGTCGAGGCCGATCACGTCCTCAATCTGTTGCTTCACACGGTCAGGCTCTGCGGCCGGCAAGTCGATCTTATTCAGGACCGGCACAATCTCGTGGTCATGCTCGATGGCTTGGTAGACATTGGCGAGGGTCTGGGCTTCGACGCCTTGGGAAGCATCGACGACGAGGATCGAGCCTTCGCATGCGGAGAGGCTGCGCGAGACCTCATAGGCGAAATCCACATGCCCCGGCGTGTCCATCAGGTTCAACACATAGGTCTGGCCGTCTTGGGCCGGATATTCAAGGCGCACGGTCTGCGCCTTAATCGTGATGCCGCGCTCTTTCTCGATATCCATATTGTCGAGCACTTGCTCGCTCATCTCACGGTCGGTCAGCCCGCCCGTATAGGAGATCAGGCGATCCGCCAGTGTCGACTTGCCGTGGTCAATATGCGCCACGATCGAGAAGTTGCGGATTAGGGATTGCGGGTTGCTCTCGGTCATCTGCGCTATGTAGCGTGGGCGAGGGGATTAGCAAGCGCGGGGAACCGTCGCAGGGGAGGATTGTGCCTATTACGTCAGGCTTTGATGAAGCAAGCTTGACGCCTCTGCGGTGCGCTCACACAAGACTATCATGAGACAGTTTTTTTCGTTGCTAGGGTTTCCATTATTCGTTGGTTGCGCGAGTCATCCTGCAACAATTGATCCTCAGGCTTATTCGCTGACGGATATGAGCCAAATTGTCTCCGAACACTTTGTGGGAGAGATGTCCGGTGTGGAGCGCGCTTTGGCTCCCAGCTTTGAGAAATTTGGACAGCCCCGACTTTATGTTACGGGGAAGATGTCAGCTGTCCATGAGTCTGATGAGACGAAACTCTATGGGTCGGGACAGTCTAAATCGCGCTTTAATCTAAGGCGCGACATTTTTTGGCAGATAGGAGGTTCGGCCTTGGGGCAAGAGGTTTCTCCCGTTCAGACTGTACATCTCGTTTATGATAAGTCGTCTCTGGACGAAGCGCTTTTCACAAGGCAACAAATGGAGGTCAGACGCGGCCAGACATATACTGTCTTTGAGCGCGAACTAGACAATCGTGTTGTCGTCAGTCTTTTTCCTACCCGTGATCTGCCTGAGGATGCGTCCTTCGATAGCTTGGAATTCAACGAGAACTAGCGCTCTGAGAAGCGGTTCCTGTCTTAGATGAACAATCTCTCCTCCATCGCCCTTACCAATCGATTCTATCGAATAAATCGATTATACCTATGCCGCGTATACGCCTAAACATGCCATCAGTTTTCGAAAATGACAGGAGAGATTCGCATGAATGAGATGACCGTATGGGACGTGAATGAGAGCGCGCAGCCTGATCGCTGCCCCGTTATGCATGGCGCGAATAAAATGAATGCAGGCGATAAGGCCGCCAATCGTCACTGGTGGCCTGAAGGCCTGAACGTTGGCATGCTGCACCAAAACCCGCAGTCCGGAAATCCGATGGACGAGGATTTCGATTATGCATCCGCTTTTGCCGCGATTGATCAGGACGAACTCTACGCCGACATGAAGAAAATTCTGACGGATGAGCAGGAATGGTGGCCGGCTGACTATGGTCATTACGGCCCGTTCTTTATCCGCCTGTCGTGGCACGCCGCTGGCACATACCGCACCTTTGACGGACGCGGCGGGGCCGGATCAGGCATGCAACGTTTTGCGCCGCTGAACAGCTGGCCGGATAATGGCAACCTCGACAAAGGTCGTCGCCTCTTGTGGCCGCTAAAGCAGAAATACGGCAAAGCTGTCAGCTGGGCCGACCTGTTCGTCTATGCAGGTAATGTCGCGATTGAAGACATGGGCCTGCCAACATTCGGTTTCGCCTTTGGCCGCAAGGATGTCTGGGAGCCAGAGCAAGATGTCTGGTGGGGACCGGAAACAGAATGGCTCGCCAATGAGCGCTATCGCGGTGACCGCGAGCTGATGGATCCGTTGGCCGCTGTCGTCATGGGTCTGATCTATGTTAATCCAGAAGGCCCGGACGGAAACCCCGACCCGATTGCCCAAGGCCGTGACATTCGCGAGACCTTTGCCCGCATGGCGATGAATGACGAAGAAACCGTTGCCTTGACCGTGGGTGGTCACACATTTGGTAAAGCGCATGGCGCGCATGACCCAGACAAATGGGTCGGACCAGAGCCAGAAGGCGCCCCGATGCACTTGCAAGGTCTCGGTTGGGAACAGGCGAAAGGCGACAAAGCGGCGTCGATGACGACGTCTGGCATTGAAGGCGCGTGGACGGCCAACCCGATCCAGTGGGACAATGGCTATCTTGACGTGTTGCTCGGCTATGAGTGGGAACTGACCCGCTCGCCTGCCGGTGCGCAACAATGGACGCCAAAAGCCGGCCAAGGTGCGCCAGAAGCGCCCGACGCCTCTGACGCGTCCAAGTCTCAGGCGCTGATGATGACGACGGCGGATATGGCGATGAAGGAAGATCCGATCTATCGCGAGATTTCCGAGCGTTTCCACAAGAACCCGGACCAGCTGGCCGACGCGTTTTCGCGCGCTTGGTACAAGCTGTTGCACCGCGATATGGGCCCGATCCAAAACTTCCTCGGCAAGACTGTGCCGGATGAAGAGCTGATCTGGATGGACCCTGTGCCAGCCGCCAATGGCTACTCATTATCCGCCGCGCAAATCGCAACGTTGAAAGACGCGATCCATGCGTCGGGTCTGAGTGTTAGCGAGCTGGTGGAAACCGCTTGGGCATCGGCCTCGACATTCCGGGGTTCGGACAAACGCGGCGGTGCCAATGGCGCGCGCATCCGCTTGGCGCCTCAGAAAGACTGGGACGTCAACAACCCGAAACAGCTCTCCAAAGTGCTGTCCAAGCTGGAGTCTATCCGCGATGATTTCGACGGCGACGTTTCGCTGGCTGATCTGATCGTGCTGGGCGGTTGCGCCGCGATTGAGAAGGCGGCGGCTGATGCCGGAACACCGATTGATGTGCCGTTCACGCCGGGCCGGACAGACGCAACAGCCGACGCCACTGACGTCGAGAGCTTTGAGGTTCTCAAGCCCGTCGCCGATGGCTTCCGCAATTACCGGACGCAGGGCAAATATCGCATGCTGACGCGCAAGGACGAAGATCACCTCCTCGACCGCGCACAGCTGCTGACGTTGACCGCGCCGGAAATGACCGTCTTGGTCGGTGGCCTGCGTGTACTCGGCACAAATTGGGACGGCTCCAGCCACGGTGTCTTCACAAACACACCCGGCCAGCTGAACAATGACTTCTTCACGAACTTGTTGGACATGGGCACCGTCTGGTCCGCGACTGACGAGAGTGAAACAGCCTTTGAAGGCAAGTCACGCGACACGGGTAAAATCCGCTGGACCGGAACGCGCAATGATCTGGTCTTTGGCTCCAACTCGGTGCTGCGCGCCGTCGCAGAAGTCTATGCCTGTGACGATGCGAAAGAGAAGTTCGTGAAAGACTTCGTCGCCGCATGGGACAAAGTCATGATGTTGGATCGTTTCGACCTGACCTAAGCGACTTTATCTCTGCTGAAATTTTGGCCCGTCCCGGGAAACTGGGGCGGGCTTTTATGTTTGCGCTGTCACCGTTTCTGGCAGTCCGAGGCGAATTAATTCCGCCAACATTTGCACGGCATCCCGGCGGGGGAACCTTCGCCGCGTTGTTAAGCAAATTTCCCGCATTGCGCTGGCATCCGAGAGTCTCCGTGAGACAAGCCCCAGCTCCTGCGCCCAGCCCTCACGCACCGCCAGCTCTGGCACCAGAGTCACACCTTGCCCTGACGCCACCAAATTGATCAGCGTTTCTAGGGATGTCGCGCGCAAAGATTGGCTTACTCGCGACGGGGCGGGATGACAGATCGACAGCGCCTGATCCCGAAAGCAGTGCCCCTCGGTCAGCAGTAAGATCTCGTCCAGATCGACATCTGACATAGCGATAGAGGGTCGCTCTGCCAGCGCATGTCCCTGCGGTAAAATCAAACGAAACGGCTCGGTGTAAAGTGGAATCGCGATCAGCGCCTCGTGTTCCGGCAGGGTCGCCAGCACGGCGACATCCAACGCGCCGGACAACAAATCCTCGGTCAGACGGTCCGTAATATCTTCACGGAAAATCGGTCGAATTTTCGGCAGAACCTCTGGCAAGCGACCCACAAAGCGCGGAATTAAATAAGGCGCAATTGTCGGGATTAATCCAATGGACAGCGTTCCCGCCAGCGGGTCTTGCGCCGTCGCCGCGACCATACGAATACGACGCGCGGCATCGCGGGCTTCTCGCGCAATGGCGATGATTTCTTCTCCGGCTTGGGTGACGCGCACAGATTTTGTTCCTCGTTCAAACAAGGTCACCCCCAGCTCTGCCTCCAGCTTTTTAATCTGCCCCGACAGAGTTGGCTGGCTGACGTGGCATTGCTCTGCCGCACGCCCGAAATGCAGCTGTTCTGCGAGCGCACAAATATAATCCAGGTCACGAAGGTTCATATGCAGGGCCTATAAGAGAGTGGGAATATATTGGTAGTGCCTCTTACGTGTCGCGTCCAACCCTCCCGTCAATCTTACCGCTGCCTGTCCGAGACGTCATGTATGTCACCCCCAGTTTTCAGGGTTTCTTAACCCTGTTTCGTCAAAGCCTAACTGAACGTAAATCCGCCGATTGCGAAGGCCCTGCCATGAAAATCTCCCACCTCTTGCTTGGTATTGCCTGTACCTTTGCATTTGCTGCGTGTTCGTCCACACCGAAAAATAACCCGAATGGCTATCCTCAAGGCGAAGTCGCGAAGGCTCCGGCGGGAGACGGCTATAATGAAAAGGAACTCGTCAGTGCGGTTTCCGATCATCTCGGTGTCACAGCGGAAAGCGCCGCCTCGACGATTGAAAAACTCTTCAAAGGCCAAGGTCGACCTGTCGGTTACATCACCGGTGAAGAAGGTGGTGGCGCGCTGATTTTCGGCGCGCGCTGGGGCAAGGGAACGCTTTGGATGAAAGATGGCCGTTCGCAAAAAGTCTATTGGCAAGGCCCGAGTGTCGGCGTGGATATTGGCGGCGAAGTTTCGCGCGTTTTCACGCTAGTCTATGATCTAGAAAATCCAGAAGATATCTACCGCCGCTTCCCCGGTGTTGATGGGTCCGCCTTTCTGATCGCAGGTATGGCTGTGCATTATCAACGCGCCAATGGCATCACATTGGCGCCGGTCCGTGCTGGTGCGGGTGTGCGGTTGGGCGCAAATGTTGGCTATTCCAGCTATACGCGTAAGCGCGGCTACATCCCTATCTAGCGGCGTCTTCTAGCCAGCCTTCATATTTGCACAGACGTCCGAAACCGGGCGCGCGCAGATCGACGTGGAAATGAAACCGCCCGTGCGCGTCTTGCGTTTCATAAACGTCGCCGCCCGGGCATAAGACGTGAGGTAAGGGCAGGCCGAAGATTGACCAGCCACGCGTTTTGATCCGCAGGCGTCCTGCCTCTTCCAAAATAGCCATGTGAATTCGGATAGGGCCAAAGGTTTCCGTCACATGACGCGCCCAGCGCCCAGTCCCCATGGTATGATGGCTTTGCATGACCCGGCCTGCAAAATTTCGCCGCCACAACTCGCCTGTCTCTGTTGGAATGATATCTAATTCCACGGAAATTTCTTCGCCCGCTTTCGGGAAACGAAAGACCTCCGCGACCAACCAGCTCAGCGGATTGCGGCCGCGCGTGATCTTGCAGCGTCCGGCAAAGCGGCGACCGTCGCCCGTGCGGTGCAAGGCCTGAATGGCAGGCGACAACGCCGCATAGCCATCACCCATCACATGCTCATAGACGGGCAAGGTACCGCCGTCGAATTGTAGCCCATAGGCAATTTCTAAACGCGCAAATTCTGGTTTCAGGTCCGGGAGGGCGACAACGGTGTGACCGGCATATGCGCCAGGTTCAGGCTGCGCCCCTGCCAGATACTTACGGATCAACGCGACAGTCGGCAGGGCAGGGATCATCGGACCATGATCGCCTTCCGCGACGAGGTGCCAACTCGCCGCGCCGGACGTATTTGCGCCGCGCACAATCATGCCGCCGCGATGCTGGCCAAACCGAACCCACCCGCGCGCGCGGTGGAAGAGCCCTGTCAGAGGCGACAGATTTAACCCTGTCCGCGCAACAATATGCGAGAGCCCCACAAGGCTGCGGTGTAGCCATTGTGGCCGTGTCCCTGCGCCTGTCCAGATGTTCTGTAGCTCTGGAAAATCTTGCGGCAACAGCCATGCATCGGGTGCATCAGCGAGCGAGAACAGCAAGCGCGGCAACGGCACATCGCCTGGCACACAGATGGTCGCCTTGCGTCCATTCAGCAGGCCGTGCTGCATCTGGCGCGTGCCAGCTTTGACGACTGCGACGGTTTCTTGTCCGGCATATCGCGCAATGGCGCCGACGACATTGCGGCCCAAATCTGCCTTGGGAGAGGGGGCGATGCCGATGGTGACGTCTTCGACAGGGCCGATCTGCGCCGCGATCTCTCGCAGGCCAATCGCGGACAGCACAGAGCAGGTCGACAGGCCGGTCATGACGGCAATGCCTGCGGCTTTGGCCTCGGTATCCAGCGCCATCATTGCGGCACAAAACTGCCCGTCATCTGACAGATCGGCATAATCACAGCCCACAGAAAGCGCATAGCGAACGGGGAGGTTTGGGTCGGCCGGATCATAATTTTGAAACGGACCCGACGCATCGATCAACAGGTCCGGCGGCGTCGCAATTTGCGCGGTCAGTGGCTCGGTCCGATCCAACCTTAGTGGCATAAAATTCGCCGCACCGGACAGGGCCGTGCATGCGGCTTCGGCCTTGGCCAAAGACCGCCCCGCCAGAATTAATTCCAACCCACCGACATTGGACAGGCGTTCGGCGATCCGTCGCCCAAACGTCCCATACCCTCCAATGATCAGCACCCTCACAGGAAGCGCTCGCGTTCAGCAGCTGTCGCGATGCGGCAGGTCTCTCGCCGTCCGAACCAACGGATACGATTGCGCGCGATCAGATCATAAAGCGGGTTCGCGAGAAAGCCCGGCAAGATGCGCGCGATGCCTGCTAGCTTCCACGGCCAGCCTAGCAAGCTGAACAGGCGTAAGCTCGCATCCATTTTGGTTCGCAAGGTGCCGTCTTCCAGCAATAAAACGCTATCATAATCGCCGGATTTCATCCCGTAATGCGCAAATAATGCCTCGCCTAGCGGGCTTTGCGCAGGCAGCAACCGGATACGCTCAGATTGGTCATGGTGCAGGATGAGATCCACCATCGCTGAACATAATCCGCAATGGCCGTCAAAAACCATGACCGCGCGATCATCGGCAAAGTCCGGAACGGCAGGGTCCTCGCGGTAGCTATATCGCCTCATGCATCTGACATAGGCGTTTCACCACGAAAGGCCCAGTGCCATCCGTGCAATGCGGTTTTGCGAGAATGCAGGACGGCGCGCAGTGGACGCCTTAGCCTCGCAAGTTTCCACCGGCCTTGGCGACTTTCTCGATGATCTTGTTCGAGACAGCTTCAATCTCTGCCTCCGTCAGCGTTGCATCTTTTGGTGCGAGTGTGACGTCGATGGCGAGGCTTTTATGGCCGTCCTCAACGCCTTTGCCACGATAGACATCAAACAAGCTAACGTCAGAAATCAGCTGCTTATCCGCCCCGCGCGCCGCCCGCAGAATATCGCCCGCAGCGACGTCGTCTGCGACGATAAAGGCAAAGTCGCGGTGGACCGGCATGAAGTCAGAAAGGGTGAGGGCTTTCTTGGATTTGCTCGCGGACTTCTTTCGAGGGGCGGGTAAGACGTCAGGCCAGATTTCAAAGGCAACAACGCGCCCTTCAATGCCCATGGCTTTCAAAACGCGCGGGTGGAGTTCGCCGAAACTAGCCAGCACATTTTTTGGACCTTGGCGCAATGACGCTGACCGCCCCGGATGCCAATAGGACCCGACAGCCTCCATCGTCATCAAATTATCAACCGCTGTGCCCATGGCCGTCAGCGCAGATATCGCGTCAGATTTCGCCGTCAGGGCCGTGATTTCTGGCGCTCCGGCCCAATCGCGGCCCGGCTCGACCCGGCGCATTCCGGCGAGGGATAGGCGTTGATCGTCTGGCGCTGTACCCGCGAAAACGGGGCCCAATTCGAAGAGGGCCGCACCGGGGTAGCCGCGATCCGCATTGCGTTGTCCCGCCAGCAAAAGGTGGATCAGCGCACTCGGCCGCATCGTATTCAGATCGTTCGAAATCGGATTATCCAGCACCAGCGCATCCTGCCCACCGTCGAATAGCGCCGTGTGTTCGCGTAGGGCGAAGCTCCACGTCACGGCTTCTGACAAGCCTTCGCCAGCCAACGCGCGACGCGCCAAACGTGTTCGGCCTTGCGTCAGGGTTGCGGTTGGTTCCCGCCGTCCGGGTAGCGGCGGGAGCGAGACCGCTTCCAGATTGTGATAGCCGTGGATACGCGCAATTTCTTCGACCAAGTCTGGGCCTTCGGTGACGTCGCGACGGAAGGACGGGACGCTGATCGTCCAGCTGTCGCCCTTGGTGACGCCAAAGCCGAGCTCCGTCAGGATTGTCTCCATCTGCCCATCGGACAGGTCGAGGCCCGTGAGACGTTTATTTAATTCGGAGTCAAATTTGACGGCTGGCGGATCGGCAGGAATGTCGCCCGCGATAGTGATGTCGCTCGCCTCGCCGCCGCAAATGTCTAGGACCATACGCGTGGCGAGTTCCGCTCCGTCGATCAGGCCGCCCGTATCGACGCCACGCTCGAAGCGGTATTTGGCGTCCGAGTTCACGCCTAGGCGCTTGGCCGTGCGACGAATAGTCAGCGGATCGAAATAGGCACTCTCGATCAGGATGTCGGTCGTGGTCTCATCGACACCTGTCGAGGTGCCACCAACGATCCCGCCAAGGCCGAGAATGCCGCTCTCATCGCAGATCGCGACATCCGCGTCGCTCGCGATATAGGATTTATCGTCCAGCGCGTCGAACGCTTCGTCCTCGCCGGATCGCACAGTGATAGCGCCTTGGACTTTCGCCAGATCATAGAAATGCAATGGGCGCGCGCGGTCATAGGTGATGAAGTTCGTGATATCGACGAGGGCCGAAATCGGGCGCAGGCCGATGGCTTTTAATTGCTGCTGCAACCACTCCGGCGAGGGTCCGTTCTTTACGCCGCGCACAACCCGCCCCACGAAAGCTGGGCAAGCGTCCGTTTCGATCTCGATCTTCTGCTCGCATGGGAACGTGCCGGAAACGGTTTCAATATTTGGCGTAATTAATTTGCCCAAGCCGACGGCTGCCAAATCGCGCGCAATGGAATTGACGCCCAACCAGTCGGGGCGGTTCGGTGTGACTTCGAAATCGATGACGGGATCGTTCAGGCCTAGCGCGTCCACGACGGGCTGCCCCACGGGATGATCGTTCGGGTTGGCTTCAAAAATACCGTCGTGATCTTCGCCGAGTTCCAGCTCTTTCGTTGAGCACATCATGCCCGAGCTCTCGACGCCACGAATTTTACGGGGCTTTTTGTCGAGGCTGAAATCTAGCCCCGGGATATAGGCACCCAGCGGCGCATAGGCGACGGCGATGCCGGCCCGCGCATTGGGTGCGCCGCAGACGATTTGCTTCTCGCCATCGACCGTCGCGACTTGGCAAACTTGCAGCTTATCCGCGTCGGGATGTTTTTCGGCAGATAACACATGCGCAATGGTGAACGCGCCCAGTGTAACCGACGGATCGTGAATCTCTTCGACTTCCAATCCGGCCAGCGTCATGGCTTCGGCGACTTGTTCAATCGTCGCATCTGTGTCGAGATGGCGTTTCAACCAGCTGAGGGTGAATTTCATTTTACTTCTCCAACCGCTCGGCGGCGGTTTGATCGATATAGGTCAGGAAGGCATCGACGGGCACGTCGTCAATACCGCAACTGTTCACGGGTTCCGGTAGTTTGCGGTCCAGATATTTCACGGTCCAGCAATCGTCAAAAACAGAGCAATAGCAGACTTCCAGGTCTAGCCCGTCCAACGGTGGACCATAGTCCCCGCGCAAGTAAGCGCCCAGTTCTGACCCGGCTGCACCCATGCGGTATTTGCGCGGCTCGATGCTCTCGCCGGCACGCAGATATCCGGTTGCGGCGGTGGCGACGGGGAAGCCAACATTGCTACGCATCCGGCGGTTCATAATCGCGTCGTCAAAAGCTTGGATTGTCTCGACAGGGGCACCGTTTTGCGTCGGGACCACGCGTTGCACATGCGCCAGGCCTGCGCCAACATTGCTCAGCCGCGTGACGAATACGGCGTTGCTACGATCGCCGATATTCTCATAGCCCATGTCGATTTCGATGATCGGCAGAACGCGGGCTTTCTGCGTTTCTTGATTCATCTTGAACGTCGCACGGGATGTCAGAATGCCCACAAAAGAAATCAGAAGCGCACATAGAGCTGTCATCAAACCAATGTCGATCCGTTTGAGGATGGACTTATGCGGTTGCTTCTCAAGATCTAGGCCAGGTGGGGTCGGGTTGGTCATCAGCTTAGCCCTGTCGCCA
>CAYPWW010000002.1:62041-67096 GCA_964414555.1 uncultured Algimonas sp. | reverse complement strand
TCGGGTGCACCATGCCGCAGCCGAGATTTTCCATCCAGCTCTCGCCTTGGCCATTTTTAATGGCCGCGCCATCACGTTCATAGCGCACATCCATCTCGGCGCTGGGCTCTGTGAAAGGGAAGTGATGCGGGCGGAATTGCACGTCCACGTCAGTTTCGAAAAAGGCGCTGACGAAATCCATCAGCACACCTTTCAGGTGACCCATGTGGATGCCCTTGTCTATGACGAGGCCTTCGACTTGGTGGAACATCGGTGTGTGGGTTTGGTCCGAATCTGAGCGGTACGTCCGGCCCGGTGCGATGATACGGATCGGTGGCTTTTGCCCGATCATCGTACGGATTTGTACGGGGCTGGTGTGGGTACGTAACACACGCTCTCCGTTTTCGAGGAAGAAGGTGTCATGCATATCGCGCGCGGGATGGCCCGGCGGGAAATTCAGCGCGGTGAAATTATGAAAGTCGTCTTCGATGTCCGGGCCTTCGGCGACGGAAAATCCCATATCGGAAAAGATGACCGCCATTTCTTCCATAACTTGACTGACGGGATGCAGGGTTCCAGCGCTGCGACCGACGGGCAGGGACATATCCATCGTCTCGGCGGCCAGCGCAGCGTCCAGCGCGGCGTTTTCCAGTGTGGCCTTACGGGTTTCTACGGCCGCATTGAGATCGTTCTTTAGCCCGTTCAGCGCGGGGCCCATGACTTTTTTCTCATCCGGGCTCATCTTGCCTAGGCCGCGCATCAGCAAGCTGACCTCACCCTTTTTGCCCAAAGCGGCGACGCGGATATCGTCCAAACTGGACAAATCATCTGCGCCTGCAATATCGGACAGAACTTGGGTTTTTAAGGCTTCCAGATCGGACATGGTCGGCTTTCGCGCGGGCAGTTGGGATGTGGCGCGTCTTTTACGCCGACCACGCGGCCCGTCAACCGAATGACGTCGCTGTGTCTAGGCTTTCTGACCGCCCAGTTTTTTGCGCCGTCTGGGAGTGCGGTCGAAAGTCTTTTTGTTTGTTGGCACTTTCACGGTCGGATCGATTTCGGGAACGACGATGATTTCGCGTTTTTGATAGAGGCCGGGGCCCTCCAATACGCGATCAAAACCAAAATTCATCTGGGACAAGCTCTCGCCTTTGCCGAGGATCAGATAGCCATGCTCTCGCACAAGGCCAGAAAGCCCGCGCAAAACCCGAACGCGCGCGGGCGCGGAATAATGCGGCAGCGCGCCACAGAACATCACCGCGTGAAAATCCTCCAACTTGTCGAGTTTGGAGAGCAAGTGAATATCGCGAAATTCGACGCGCTCGCGTAGCTCAGGTTTGACGCGCCAGTCTGACCCGCCCTCCTTGCGTTCGACGGGATCGAAATAGGCAACCAAATCACGTGCAGCTAGGCCGCGTTGGACATCGAAATGCGTGTAAAGTCCGGCGCGCGCGCGCTCTAGCGCTTGGCTGGGGTAATCGACGCCGACGACATCGACCTTCAGACCCGGCATCTCGTCTTCCATTTGCGTGAGGGTCATCGCCATGCCGTAAGCTTCTTGGCCAGAGGCGCAGCCGAAGGAGAGCAAACGCACGCGCCCGCCGCCACGTTTGGCGTATAGGTCCGGCAGGACGACGTCGCGCAGATGTTCAAACGCCGTTGTGTCTTTGAAAAAATGCGTATCGCGCTCTGTCAGGGTTGAGACGATCTGCACCGCCAGCCGTGTCCCGCCATTGTGAAACAGCTCGTCCACCATCGCTTCTAAGGTTGGATAACCCTCTTCGCGGGCCAGTCGCGCAAGGCGCGTTTCGACCAAAAATGCATGATTATCGCCCAGTGCGACGCCGGACAGCTCGAGCGTCAGCCGCTTCAAGGCGTCATAATAAGACGCATCCAGTGTCAGCCCACCGCGCATTTACAGCAATCCGGCCAGCGCAAATTTGCTCTCGATAATATCCGAGTCAAAGGGCTTCATGATATACTCATCCGCACCTGCTGAGAGAGCTTCGACAATGCGGTCTACGTCTCGAACGGCCGTGCAAAAAACGACGGTAGGTTTGTCGCCATTAGGCATCTCGCGCAGCGCTTTTAACATCGCATAGCCGTCCATGACCGGCATGTTCCAGTCCAGCAAGATCGCGTCAGGCATATCCAATTGGCACTTGTCCAGCGCTTCTTGTCCGTTGGCGGCATCCACGGTCTCAAAGCCCAAATCCTTGACGATCCGACGGGCAACGCGGCGGATCATGCGGCTATCATCTACGATCAGACAGCTCTTCATGAGGCGCTGCTGAGGTCTGTTGGGTCCATCAATGCGTCGAGTTGCGCGCGAAGGCCCTGTTCGGTGGCGGCGTTGATCAGCGGTTTCGCAGGCGCCGCAGCCGTCGCGGGGTCGATGGCAACGCGCAGGGCTGTTGTGCCTGCCATGATGTGCAATTGTTCACCCGCCAGATTGATGTCGATGTGACCGACACGGCCTTCGGGTAGGCTTTCGCGGATAATCTGGTTCATGGCCAAGCCCAGACGGGCGCGCAGATCAGGGGCGAGAGTTTCGCAAATGCTGGCGTCTTCCATGTCATAGGACAGGCTGATCGTGCGTCCGACTTGCCGCGCGGTGGCAAGCGCGTCGGAGACGATATCGCGCATCAAGCCGTCAAGGGCGACCTGTACAGTCTCCACGGTTTGCGGTTTGCGGATCTCGATCATAGCGGGCGCAGGGGCGAGTGTGGGGACAGATTCAAGAGCTGGTTCGGCCGCGATTTCGGGCGACATGTCCTCCGCTTGCGTTTCGATCAAACGGTCCAGCCCCGGAAAGGCGATGATATCGGTTTCAATAAAGTCGTCGTTACGTGTCGTTGCCTCGGGCTGACCCGCGCGCATGAGGCGCGAAAGACTGTCAGCATCAGACGGTGCGGCCAGCGGCAGCAACGCATCAAGTGTGCGGCGCGCGTCATCCCAGCGTCCGTGGACTGTCAGGGGACGTGTCGAGGTTTCGCCTGTCTGGGCCTCAATATCGGCCAGACCCGTCGCATAATGTAAGACCAACCCGCCGAGGGATTGGATGCGGCCTTTTAGAATTTCGGAGCTGTCATGATGTACGGCGCTCAGCACGTCTTGCGCAGACTGATAGATATTGCGTGCGCGCAGGCGTTTCGAGCCGGACTGAATTTGGGTCATCATCGCCGTGATGACAGAGCGTGCAGCAGGCGCGCAGGGATCATCCATCTCACCCAAAAGGCTCAAGCCTTCGGCGGCGGTCGCGGTAAAATCCCGCGCAAAATCCAAATTATCACCCATAATCGTCGAATCACATTAGTTGCATCGCCTCGACCGGCGTGTGCCAAATCTGACCCGAAAGGGTTAAGACCGCGTCAAATCACGCGAGATTTTCACTGGAAATTTTCGCTTTATGCAGCGGGAAACGTCAGGGTGAAGGTCACAGCCGTCTCATTTGCGTCTGCGCTGATCGTACCGCCGATTTCGCGCGTCAGCATGGCCGCGTAAAATGGCTGGATCGACCGGCCGTCAAATCCGTCCTCTGGGGCTTTCCCAGCCAATGCGCGCGCTACAGCCTCGTCCAAGCGGACACGATTGCCCTCTGCGACGAGCGAAAAACGCTCTGCGCCGCCGGAGATAGATTGCGAAATTGTGACAACGCCGCCGCGCGGAGCGGCTTGGACGGCCAGCATAATAAGGTTCAGCAGGATACGTGTGCGGTCTTTGTCGATGCCGTCAGCGTCGATATTCCACGCCAAGTCAGGCTTGGACGGGGCAAACATGTTATCGGCCAGCTCGCGAATACTCGCCGTGCCGATCACGCCGGGGGCCGACCCGCCCGCGCCAAACGCTAGCCGCAAAAACTTCAGCTTCGCCGTTGCTTGTGTGGAGGATGTCCGCACCAAATCCATCGCATCAGGGTGCATTTCGGTATTATTTGGGTCGTCCAGAATTTCCAATGCCGTGCCCAGCGCGCCAACGGGCGAAATCAAGTCATGGCAAATCCGCGCGCATAAGAGCGCGGCCAAGGATGTCGGGGTCAGTTTGGAAATCGTGGCAGACATGACAGATTCTCGCAGTGATTCGGATTTGGCTTTGGTTTGCGGGAGGCGACTCTTCTACGCAAGTCCGCTCTGGCCTGCGCAGGGTATTTGCGGCTAGGCACGAGATGTGTCCCGATTACCCCGAAATTGGCGTGTGCCATTCTGGCTGCTGTTGTTCTCCGTCGCTATCGCCGCTTTGGGTGATGCAGGTCGAGCTGGGTTTGCCTTCACGCGCGCTGGCGTGCCGGCGGGGGAGGTTTGGCGTATTATCACAGGACATCTCGCGCATTTGGGCTGGTCGCATCTGGTCTTGAATGCGGCGGGCGTCCTGGGGGTTTGGGGGTGTTATGCGTCAGATTTGACGCCCGGTCGGTCCCTTGCCGTGTTTTTGACCTGTGCTGTGGGGATTAGCGCGGGGCTCTATCTGTTTGATCCCAATGTTGACTATTATGTTGGTCTGTCAGGGTCTTTGCACGGGCTGCTGGCGGCGGGCGCGATCTTTTCGCTGGCGCGTCGTCCGGGTTTTTGGTTCGATTGGCTTGTGCTGGGCGTTGTCGCGGCCAAGGTTACCTATGAAGTCTTCACGGGCCCTGTCGATCTAACGCAAACCCTGTCGGGCGGGCCAGTTGTGACCGCGTCGCATCTTTATGGTGCGATATCGGGCGCGCTCCTTAGTCTTGTCTTAATCCTAAAGCAGACACAGTCTGTGTAGGTTCATTGTGTGATCATGTCTGATCCGCTAGGGCTGATATATATTAACTGAGGAATGCAGAGGTTTTTGATGGCTCGTAAATTACGATATGGTGCTTCACTCAGTGCTTTGGCGTGTTTGGCGCTCAGCGCGTCCCCAGCATCGGCGCAAATTTGGTCCGATGTTGATCGATCCGAGCAATTGACCGCCCAAGCGGCCGCCACCGTCAATGCGCCTGAAGAGAATAACATTCCCGTACTGATCCGTGCGCGTCAGATGAAATTGGACATCAACGCGCTCTCGGCCACTTTGGACCGCGCAGCCGCTGTGACGCCACCTTTGCCA
>CAYPWW010000002.1:7978-62031 GCA_964414555.1 uncultured Algimonas sp. | reverse complement strand
CACTTTGGACCGCGCTCCGCTCAACACGTTGGACCTTTCTGGCACGACATTGGATTTGCCTTTGCCGACGGGTGGTTATGCAACCTTTGCGATTTCGAATTCACCGATCATGGGCCGCGATTTTGCGGGTCATAATCTGGGTATCCAGACCTTCCGCGCCGTTGATGTGGACAACCCGCGCAATACGGGTCGCTTCGATATTACGCCAAAGGGTTTTCACGCCATGTTCGATCATGGCACGGAAACTGTCTTTATAGACCCGGTTGCGGGTGGCGAAGGTTATCAGAGCTATTTCAAAGCTGATTATGTCAGTGAAATGTCGAATTACGCGCCACCAGAATTTACCTGTGGCACTGAAAGCCATGCGGCCAAGTCCGATGACGGAAATCTGACGCCACTTCCCAGCCGTTCACAACGCCAATCTGCGCGCGCTTTTGACTTTGGGACAGAGCTGCGTACCTATCGTTTCGCTGTTGCCGCGACGGGTGAATATACGGCTTTTCACGGCGGAACCAAAGCTGACGGCCTTGCTGCGATTGTGACGGCAGTGAACCGCGTCAATCAGGTGTTCGAACGCGACGCGGCCTTCACCTTGGAGCTGGTCCCGAATAATATTGATGTCGTTTATACGGATGCTGCGACAGATCCCTATACAGATGACGATCCCAGCTTGTTGATCGACGAGACCAAGCCCGATCTCGATGCGAATATCGGCCTCGCCAATTATGACATTGGCCACGTGTTCAGTACGCGCGGCGGTGGTCTCGCGGGTCTTGGTGTTGTGTGTAGCGATACGCGCAAATCCGAGGGCGTCACGGGCATCCAACGCCCGATTAATGATGCGTTTTACATTGATTTCGTCGCCCATGAGATTGGCCATCAATTTGGTGCCAACCATATTTTCAACGGCACAGAAAATGGCTGTGCGGGCAACCGCGTTCCATCAGCGGCTTATGAAGTCGGCTCTGGCTCCACCATCATGAGCTATGCGCAGCTTTGCGGCAGTGAAGATCTGCAAATTGGGAGTGATGACTTCTTTCACACCTATTCGATCACGCAAATGCGCGATCACATAGATGACGCAACCCGTGGCGGTTCCTGCGGTGTCGTGACGTCTTTGAATAATGCCGCACCCGTCGTTGAGGCTGGTGCGAATGGCGCCGTTCCAATCTCCACGCCTTTCGCCCTGACAGGCACTGCGACAGATGCAGATGGTGACACGCTCAGCTATATCTGGGAGCAATATGACCTGGGCCGTCCGACGACGTCTCGAGCCTCTCAAACGGGTGCTGTAACAGGCCCGCTGTTCCGGTCTTTGGTGCCGGTTGCGACAGGCACACGGAGCTTCCCGCAGATCTCTGATATTCTCAGCAACACGACAACTTATGGAGAAATCCTGCCGACGATTACACGGACCTTGAACTTCCGCCTCACAGTGCGTGATGGCAAAGGTGGCGTCACAGCGGCTGCGCGGTCATTAGAAGTCACGGCTGATGCTGGGCCGTTCACAACGGAAAATCCCGCTGACACAACATGGGCCGCAGGTGATACGCAGACTCTGGTTTGGGATGTCGCGAACACGACGGCGGCTCCGATCAACTGTGCAACGGTCAATATCGATCTCTCGACGGATGCGGGGATGACTTTCCCAACGGCATTGGCGCAAGATGTCGCCAATAGCGGTTCGGCGCAGATCACTGTCCCAACGGCAGAGACGACAACGGCGCGCGTACGGATTAGCTGTTCGACACAGCCGTTCTTCGCGATCAACCCGACCGTCTTCTCCATCTCTGGCACAGCGCCGCCCGCAACGGCGAACACAGTCCCCGTTGCGACAGCGGATGCGTTTACGACAGAACAGGACAGCTCCGACGTAGTTCTTGCCGTGCTGGGGAATGACAGTGACGCCGACGGCGACACGCTGTCGATCACAAGTGTCAGCGGATTTAATGCTGGTGGTTCGGCCCGGATCAGCGGGACGAATATTCTTTATACAACACCGCCAGCCTTCACAGGGACGGAGCGTTTTGATTATGCGATCAGCGATGGTCAGGGCGGAACAGCCAGTGCGACGGTCACGATGACGGTGACCCCACCGCCAAATGACGACCCTGTCGCCGTGGATGACGCCTTCACGATCAATCAAGACAGCGCTGCGGCGAATTTCAATGTGACCGCAAATGACTCGGATGCTGACGGTGACCCTCTGACACTGGCCAGTGTCGGAACGCCAAGTAATGGCGGCACCGTTTCGATTACCAGCGGTTTCATGCGCTATGCGCCGGCGACCGGTTTTTCAGGCACAGAGACGGTTAGCTACACGGTCGATGATGGTCGGGGTGGGCAAGATTCTGCCACGGCGACCTTCACCATCCGCGCGACCGTCGTAACGCCGCCTGTTGTTACGCCAACGATTCCAACGACGGGTGGCGGCGGTGGCGGTAGTATGGGTCTGTTGCTACTGGCCCTCTTGGGCTTGCGTCGTCGCTTCGGACAGGATGATCTGGGAGAGACAGCGTGAGCATTCGCCCGCTTCAAGCCGTTGTCCTAGGTTTCGCTTTGGCCGCCTGCCAAGCTGGTGAAGACGCCGTTGAGACAGTCAACGTGCCTGACGCGCCCGTTCTTTCCGCGTCCAACACGGTCGAAATAGCTCCAAAAGAAGAGGTCGCGATGAGCGCAGAAGAAAAAGCCGCCATTGCGCCTCTGCTCTGGGTCAAAACTGCCGATGCCAAATCTGACGCGGCGAAGGCCTTGGTTGATGACACAAAGCCTGTTGTTCATGCGTTTGCGGGTCGGATGCGCAGTCATCCGGGCCTCTCGCCTGAAGAATTTGCGCAGATCGAAAGCCGTGTCACCTCGACCTTTGTTCCGGGCATGGGCGATGTCTTGCACGGCGCCAGCCATAAGGCCGTCCGCCGCGAAGTCCGCGATTATGCCAGCGATTATAACCGCCGCATCTATGAAGCTCTGACGGCTGGATAGTCGACCGACCGCTAGGCGCAGTGGCATCTCAAACCTTTGATCTGACGTAGATAGGATAACGCTGTCTTCGCCAAAGGTCATTCGATCATGCCGCTGCCCCGTCCATTTCGCGCTTCTTTATGTGCTGTCTTTTCCATAGGTGTGTCACTCACACTCGGAGCTTGTTCCGCGCCTGCGCCAGAAACAGCGAAACAGGTCGTGCAATCTGACTTGGTTGATGTCGCGCAAACGCAAGGTGATCTGACAACATTTGTCGCCGCCGTTCAGGCTGCAGGTTTGGAAGAGAGCCTCAGCGAAGGTGGCGCTTTCACGGTTTTCGCGCCAACGAACGCGGCCTTTGACGCGCTCCCTGCGGGGACACTGGACACACTCTTACGGCCCGAGAACAAAGATCAGCTGGCAACAATTCTACGCTATCACGTCATTCCTGAAACGCGCATGGCGGATGAGATTGCCGAAGGCATACGCCGCGTGGAAACGCTGCAAGGAAAGACGATTAACCTTCAACGATCGGACGACGTCAAAATCAACAATGCGCGGGTCGTCAGTGCGGACCTCGCGGCCTCGAATGGGGTGATCCATACAATCGACCGGGTGTTGCTGCCATGAGGGCGCGTTTGAAACATGACGCGGCTCTGCTGGCGGCCTGTTTAGGTTTAGGCGCCATCGCGACACCGGCCCAGAGTGCGGAACTCGCGGCGAGCTGTCCCGTGACAGACACGACGGATATGATCAGTCGCGCTTATCCTTGGCGTGTTGTGAATGACGACGTGATGGGCGGGCGATCGCTGGGCGACGCTGGCTTTGTCGAAGGCACGATCGCGTTCGTCGGCGCTATTAATACGAATGGCGGCGGCTTTTCCTCCATCCGGACAGCTGTGCCCGCGGGCGAATTGGTTGGCGCGACGGGCGTTGCGTTGCGGATCAAATCCGACGGTCAGCCCTATCAAATCACCTTTCGCACAACGGCGCGTTACGGCTGGCGGCCCGTGTCCTATCAGGCAGTTTTTCCTGCCGCGCCAAAAGACGAATGGGCAGGGATCTACATTCCCTTTTCCGCGCTGGTGCCAAAGGTCTTTGGCCGCCGCGTGCAGGGCGGGCCTTTTGATCCCGCGACGGTCCGAGAGGTCGGGGTCATCTTGAGCGGTGTGCCCGATGGCCCGTTTCAGCTGGAGCTGGACCAGCTGCGCGTCTGCAAAGACAGCCGCACATAAAAAACCCCGCGACGGGCGCAGGGTTTCATTTAGATATTTGGGCTGGACTTACTTGCGTTTCCAGCGTCCCGACGCATCTTTGACGAAACTGCCTGGTGCAGCTTTGGCGAGTTGTTTTTCGCCCGTCAGTGTCGCGATGACGTTCAGCTGGACGCTTTGCTGTTTCGCCAGCTGCGCATAGACAGATTTCCGCGCGATGTTGATTTCGGTCATCGCACTGCGCACAGCGGCCGTCGGGTTCGCACCGTCTACCACACCGATATAGCCGTCGATCTGCTCGCCCAGCTCTCCGCGTGCAATCGCAGCGTCAACGGTGGCCTTAGCGTTCGTTGTCTGGGCTGCGGCCACGTTTGCGCCAGTTGCATTCAGCGCAATTGCGCCGCCCAACAGGGCCGCCCCGGCCAGACCGGCGGCGAGAAAGGTTTTCATTGCGGCCATAACAGCCTCCTCAAAAATAGACCTAAAACAGGTCCGGATTATTCGCGATCAGGTCTTCGACATCCTTGTCCAGGCGGACGCGGATTTCCTGATTGATATTGACGTTCAAATCGATGCGGATCGGTTCCTTGCTGGGCACGATCTGCACCTTGGGCGAACAGGCGCTCGCAAGGGTCAAAGCGGCGACTGCACACAGGATGAGCGTCTGTTTCATTGTCTTGTCCTACAAAATACCTGCTGAACGTCGCATTAATGCGGGACAGGGGCAAGGTTCAGCCATATCGCAAAAATTGGTTTCGCCTTAACCTCTCGCAATCCCTCCGCTAAGGATGATTCGCATAGGTATTCGTCGTGCATAAAGGAGCCAACCGTGGCTGAACTCTTGACCGTACAAGCGCTTTTTACGCTGTTCATGCTGATCTTGTTGCAGGCCGTTTTGGGCTTTGACAATCTGCTCTACATTGCGATCGAGAGTAATAAGGTCGGGAATGAGAAAGACGCCAAAAAGGTCCGCAAATGGGGTATTTTGATCGCGGTGGGCCTTCGGATCGTGCTGCTTTTCTTGATCGTGCAGCTCTTCGCCTTACTGGCTGAGCCGCTGTTTGGGATACATCTGGGCGGGTTCATACAGGGTGACTTTACCGCACAAGCGTTGATCACACTCATCGGTGGGGCGTTCATCATCTATACCGCGATCAAAGAGATCCACCATCTCCTGCAAGTCGATCATATCGAACACTCAGAAGGCGGCGGCACGCGCTCTGTGATGGGCGCGATTGCCCTGATCGTCGCGATGAATCTCGTTTTCTCGGTCGACTCGATTCTCTCTGCTATGGCGATTGCCAGTGTCGATGCCGCAAATATCGTCGATGCCGCTGGCGCGACGTTGGGGCAGTTTGCGGGCGATGTGACGGCGTGTAAGCGCGCGCTGATTTCTGACCCTGTCGTTGGAGCCGTTAATTGTGAACCGACCAAGACCTATCAAGTGCCGCTGATGGTGATTGCCATCTTGCTCTCGGGCTTGGCGATGATCCTGCTGGCTGACCGCGTGACAGAGTTCCTGAAAAAGAACCGCATGTATCAGGTCTTGGGTCTATTTATTCTCTTCCTCGTCGGCGTGTTGCTTGTCACCGAAGGCGCGCATCTGGCGCATCTGGAGCTGTTCGGGTTCAAGATCGACGCGATGAGCAAGTCGAGCTTCTACCTCGTCGTCGGTGTTCTCGTCGTCACGGATATTCTCTCGAACAAATATCAGAACCGCCTCTGGGCGCAGAAAGAAGCGGAAATTCTTGGCGCCAATCCCGCGGCGGCTGGTGCTGCCGCTGTGGATGCGTTCAAAGGCAAAAAACCTGACGCCCATTAAACCGCCTTTAGGCACAGGGCTCATCTTTGGGCACATATGTCGCGCTTGACGGCGCGGCCATATCTCGCGCAAGCTAACCCTGCAGAGGCGCTGAAACGCCCGCCACTGGGGAGTTTGTCGTGAAGCCGGAAATTATCGTTATTCTTGCGATCTTCGTGTTTTTTATTGGACTCGAAATCCTGTTTACTTCGTTTTTCAAAAAGAAAAATCAGGTCAAAGGCGACGGCCTCGTCGAGACGATTGGCACGCTGATGCTGACGCTCGTGACCCAACCGCTCGTTGTCGCGGGAGGTTTTGCCGTGGCCGCGTTTTTTGCGCCTGAATCGGCAGATATGCTAAAGGCTTGGCCGTGGTTTGCCGTGCTGGGGCTCTTCCTTGTGTTCGATGATATGACGCAATATTGGTGGCACCGTTATACGCACCGGACGCCGTGGCTCTATAATCTGCACCGTCCGCATCATCAGGCGGAATATCTCTCGATCCGGATCGTCTATCGTAATGGGATTTTCTATTATTTCTTGATGCCAGGTCTTTGGTTCACGGGCGCGTTGATTTATCTGGGAGGGGGCTGGGTCTATGCGGGCTATATCATCTTCAAGATGACGGTGATTTACGGCGCACATTCCGACATCCGCTGGGACGCCCCGCTGTATAAGATTAAATGGCTCTCGCCGATTATGTGGGTGGTCGAGCGCACGATCAGTACACCGGCGACCCATGCGGCTCATCACGGCAAACATGCGGATGACGGTGTGACGAATTATAAGGGCAATTACGGAAACCTGCTGTTCTTCTGGGATGTGCTGTTCGGCACGGCCAAGATCACGCGCCGTTATCCAGAAAAGATGGGCGTTGAGAACTTGCCCGAAACTAGCGCCGCGGAGCAGTTGCTCTGGCCACTCGTGCAGGTAAAGCCAAAGCCTGCAAAGGACGTGTTTACCTAAGGAACGGCTGTCCAGATTTGGCCCTGACAGATCGGGCCGACACAGCCTTTGACCTTCAGCGTGCCGTCGTCTTGCAATTCCAGTTTGGATTTATAGGTCTTGCCGTTCTCGGCATTGTAAATCTTGCCGGAAGACCATTTGTCAGATTTGGGTTTGAAGCCCCACAGCATCGGCGCGCCCACGAGGGGCTTCTTCGCCATTTCGGGATCTGGGTTTTCCGTATCTAGGACCGTCTCATCCGCATTGACCAGCCGGATGATCGTCCCGCAGGGCGTGCCGTCGCCGCAATCTGCGATTTCCACGACGGCTGAGCCGCTTTCGGTCAACCATTTGCCGTAAACCGCTTTCCCATCCGTCGCATGAGCTGTTGCCGCGAGGGCAAGGAAAGAAACGGTTGCGAGAGACAGACGATACATACCCAACCCTAACCGCCTATCAGGCGTTGGAACAAGCGCTGTTCCATATAACCATCCGCCGTCAGGCCGTTATCCGCCTGCCATGCGCGGATGGCGCGGCGCGTGTTTGGACCGATGATCCCGTCTGCTCCGCCTGCGGAATAGCCCAGCGTATTTAGCTGCTCTTGCATGGCCTTTTTGTCTGAAAACGAGAGCTGCTTATCCCCACGGGGCCAGTCCTGTTGGATGCCGGGTTTGCGGGCCAACGCATCGGCCAGCACGCTGATCCCCATGACGTAGCTGGTGGAATTATTATAGCGCTTCAGCACATCGAAGTTCTTAAACGTCAGGAATTTCGGACCTTTTGCCCCGCCCGGCGCGACAAGTTTCGCTTCTAGGAACCCGGCGTCTGTGCTCCAGCGACGACCCGAGACGGGCTCCACGCCCAGCGCGGTCCATGCGCCGACATCGCGTTTTGTGCCGTCCGTCAGGCTGTAGTCAAAACTGGCGGGCACGCGGACTTCGGTCATCACCGGCTCGCCTGCGCGCCAGCCCATGCGCGAGAGATAATGCGCGGCAGAACCCAGCGCGTCGCCGGGGTCAGTCCAGAGGTTGATATTGCCGTTACCGTCGAAATCGACAGCGTAATCGCGGAAGGTCGTCGGGATGAACTGCGTCATGCCCATTGCGCCGGCCCACGCACCCGTCAGCTGATCTTGGCGCACCTTACCGTCACGCAGCAGGTCCAGCACGGCATAGAGCTGTTGCGTGCCGAACTTCTGGCGACGGCCCTCAAAGGCAAAGGTCGAGAGCGAATCGACGATGTCATGCGTGCCGAGAATGCGGCCATAGCTCGTTTCCAGCCCCCAGATCGCGGTCAGCGTTTCGCGCGGCACGCGGTAACGCGCCTCGACCGCGTCCAGCACGGTGTCGGCCTCGGTCATCTTGTTCTGCCCGCCGGAAATGCGCGCCTCAGACGCCGCGCCGTCGATATAAGACCACGGCGGCTTGGTGAACTCCGGCTGGTTCGCATCGCGCTCCAACGCCAGCGGGTTGATTTTGGCGGGCGCGATGACGCGGTTCAGCAGGTCGAGGCTGTAACCCTTTCCCACGGCTTCCTGAATAAAATCGCGTTTCCAAGCGGTGTGGCGTTGTTCCTGCGTCAGTTCCGTGACTTGCGGTACCTTGGGTGCGGCAGGGTCAGAGGCGGCCTCTGGAGCAGGTTCTGCTTGTGCCACAGGCGCAGCGGCACAACCGGCGAGGATCAGAATGGATGAGATGAGCAGAAGTGATTTCATAGGCGTAGCCTAACCCATCGCGCGGCAATGCGATAGGCAGGGAAGAATGACAATCTCGCCAGTATGGTTAAGGCGCGTTAACCGCTGTGGAGAGGCGAGTCTGTTCAGTTGACAGCGGGCGGGTCGGTCCATATAGGCGCGGTTCGAGATTAACACCCGTATGAAAGCTGTCCGCCATGAAAGTCCGTAGCTCGCTCCGTTCCCTCAAAGGTCGCCACCGTGATTGCCAAATCGTGCGTCGCAAAGGCCGTCTTTACGTCATCAACAAGACTGACCCACGTTTTAAGGCCCGCCAAGGCTAACTTGGACGCTTAGAACTGCGTCTTTAGGCCCTCGCGCCTGACTGAAACTTTATCTTGAGGCCTCTTGCCAGACATGGCGAGGGGCCTCATGCTATTTGGGATGACCCGCCTTTTCCTGACAGCCCTGATTTTGGCCTTGCCGATGCCCGCGCTCGCGCAGGACACGACAGAGCGGCCACAGTTTGAAATGCCGCAAACGTCTCCTGAGACATCTCCTCTGCCGTCGCCGGAAGCACCGCCACCTCTGCAACGTATTCCAGAAGTTGAGCCTGAAACGCCCGATCTAGATTTGCCGGGTGAGGATATTGCGCCAGAGGTAACAGAACCCGATTATTCCAAATTGCCCCCAGCGGCCGAGCGCCAAGCGCGTTTAGACGTGTTGTTCGAGCGCCTCGCCGCCGAAGCAGATGCTGAGACTGCCAATCTGGTGGCCGAGGAAATTTGGGCGATCTGGCTGGATAGCGGCAGCGCCTCTGTGAACCTCGTCCTGCGACGTGGCTCTGACGCGCAAGCCAAGGGCAATCTGAAACTCGCGCGGCGTATGTATAATCATACGACTGACCTCGCGCCGGATTTCGCAGAAGGGTGGGCGCGCTCGTCCCGCCTCGCGCTGGAGCAAAAGAAGTATAACCGCGCCCTCAATGAGGCCGTCCAGACGCTGACGCTGGAACCACGCCATTTCTATGCGCTCTGGACGATGGGCAATGTGTTTGAAGTTTTGAACCGCCCCGAAGAGGCGCTGGAAGCCTATCGTGAAGCCAACCGCCTCTATCCCGAACTCGCCGCCGTCAAAGAGCGGCTGGAAGAGTTGGAAGGCGATGTCGAGGGATCGGTTCTTTAGGCTTGTCTGGCCAGCGCCAGTTTCGCGCGCCGGGATAATTGCTTTACCGCATATTCGCGCTGGCTGGCCGTGCTGCGGCTCTCGGACGGCTCACTCCACACGACACTAACGGGTAATCGCGCCCGCGTATATTTTGCGCCGCGACCCGCATTATGCTTTGCAACGCGTGCGCTCAGGTCTTTCGCGATACCCGTGTAGAGCGTGTTGTCCGCACAGCGCAGCATATAGACGGTCCAATCCATAGGAAGACTGTCTACTCTGCAGGCAAATTTTCCGTAAAGAAGCGCCGCGCATTCTCACCCATGACCGCGCGGATATCCGTCTCCGTCAAGCCGCGCCGGAGCAGGGCGCCGGTGATCGCGGCCAGCTCGCTACTATCTAATGAGGTCGTGACCGTGCCGTCAAAATCAGATCCAAGGGCGACGGCGTCTACACCCAAAAGCGCAACGGCATCGATGATCGCATCCGCAATTCCGTTGGGCGAAATATCGCAAATCGCCCCGTTGAAAAATCCAATCCCGATGATCCCGCCTCTGGCTGCGATGGCTTGCAGAACATCATCCGGCAGGTTGCGGTTCGCTGTGCGCGGGCAATGGGCGACCGTGCCGCCGTGGCTGATAAAGATCGGGTCTTGTGTTAGCGCAAGGACGTCGCGGACGGTCTGGGTGCTGCTATGGGCGACATCGATAATGATGCCTTGCGCCCGCATCTCTGCCACGGCGGCGCGGCCAAACTCTGTCAGTCCTGCTTGAGATCGCCCATGCATGGACCCGCCGAGCGCGTTATCGAAAAAATGCTGCAAACCCATCGCGCGATAGCCTTCGGCTTTCAGGCGCGCGATATTTGCGAGGTCGCCTTCCAGCGGATGTGATCCTTCGGTCAGTAGCAGGCCGAGCAAGCGATCCGTCTTGGCCATATCTGTAGAGGTCCGCACGATATGCACCCGCCCCGCGCGCTCTTGTTTTTGCAGGCGCTGCGCCTGATAGGCCGCGCGTTCATAGATCGAATCCCAAGTGCGGAGCGGCCAAAGTTGGGCTTGGGCGAGCGTCGTGATGCGGTCGGGGGCATTCGCGTCATTGCCGTCGAAATTCTGCCCCTCTGGCGATTTCGTCACGGCCGAGAAGACCTGAAATTCCACGCCGCCTTCTGCCAATCGGGGCAGGTCGACTTGCCCATAATCGTGCCGCTTGGCCGGATTGCGCCGCCAAAGCAGGTTGTCCGCGTGCAGATCCGCGACCCAGAGGTCGGCATGGAGCGCGGCGGCTGTGTCCGAAATATCATAGGGCGCGTGATCGACAACGGCGTTCATATCCGCATCCACGCGGGGCCAGATGATTTGCGAGAGAATTAAATAGCCGAAGAGTAAAAGAACGAGGATCAGCCCACAGAGGGCTTTCAAAAAGCGTTTCATATTAGCTCCGCCAGCGCAGGGTTTTGGCTTTCACGGGATTAATGAAATCGCGACCCTCCTCGCGCGCGCGGAACCATTCGCGTTTCAGCGCATGATACCATTTCGCTTGCGTATCTGCGTCATCGATCAGCATTAGCTTCGGATCAAAGCGCAGGCCTTCTTGTTGTAGGTCCACCATATCGGCGTCTTGACGCAGGAATTTCCGCGCGCCCATCCGTAGGACGGGCGAGAGGCCGCGCATCACGGGGTGATTAGAAAAGAACACCTGTCGAATGCGCGTCTTTGTTTCGTCTTCCGGCGTGACGGCGGTGAAGGACAGCACATGTCGTTTGCCCACAGTAATGAATTCCGTCCGAATCCCTGGCAGCTCAAAAGTGATCTCTGTTACAGGTTTTCCGCCGAGTAATTTATAGGCGAAAGAATTGGAGGACGGGCTATGCGCGGCCATTGCAAAGCCGTGGCGGCGCGGCTCGAACGCTTTGGCTTTCTCATGGATGGAATGTTCAGACCGCCACCACCATTGGCGATGGACAAACGGCCCATGCGCGGGATCCATCAGGCCGATGACCGCGTGATCGACATGACAATTTAGGGTCAACCCGTCATCCATCACCGGTTTTGCAACGGCGTGGAGCAGGGCGGGCGGATCAATATCCGGCGCGGTCTCGCCCAACCAGACCCAGACCAGCGCGCCGGTTTCGCGCACGGGATAGGTTTTCACTAAAATCTTCTCCGGCTGCACGGATGAGCCGTCGACCAACGCCGGAATCTCTGTGCAATGACCGTCGCGCACATCAAAGCGCCACCCGTGATAGGGGCATTCAACTGTGCCGGATTTCAGACAACCTGCCGAGAGCGGCGCGGCGCGGTGCGGGCAAATATCGCGTAAGGCAAAGATTTCGCCAGCCTCATCACGACCGACATTAATCGGCTCTCCCGCGATGATGACGCGTTGCATTTGTCCTGCTGGGATGTCTTTTGACAAGAGGGCGAAATACCAAATCTCGCGCAGCAATGTGGAAGGTCCAGCCATGCGTGAAACTATGTCTTAGGCTTTAGGCCGCGGCAAGTTCAGCTTGAACCGAATACCCAAGCCGCGAATGGCAAAGGCCAGCCCCGCGCCAATAGCCAAACTCGCGAAGGTGCCCAGACCGTAGCGTAATCCCAGCGCACATCCTAGCGCACCGACAATCGCGGCGGATGCATAGATTTCTTCGCGCAGCAGCAGCGGCGTCTCATTGCAAACAACATCGCGGAGCAAGCCGCCCGCCGTCGCCGTGACAACGCCCATTAAGGTCGCGATCATTAGCCCGTGCCCTTCACTGGCAGTAATCGAAGCGCCAACCGCTGCAAAGAGGGCCATGCCTGCCGCATCGATCCAGACCAATGCGCGGATGCGGGACCAGAACTGAGGCACGAGGAATGCGGCAATTCCGGCGAGTGTCGGCAAGATCAGGATGAGCGGATCGTCCAACCAAAACACGGTCCGGTCCAGCAGCACATCGCGGATCGTGCCCCCGCCAATCGCAGGCAGCCAGGCAATCACGATGATTCCGAGAATGTCAAAGCGCTGCCGCACAGCCATCAACCCACCTGACAAGCCGAAGACAAACATGCCCAGCCCGTCATAGAGTGCGAGAATGAATTCGGGCGTCATGCGGTTCTAGTCGCGTAGGAGTTCATTCACCCCGGTCTTCGCGCGGGTCTTGGCATCGACGGTTTTGACGATCACGGCACAGGCGAGGCTGTGGCTGCCGTCTTTTGCTGGCAATGTGCCGGGCACGACGACGGAATAGGCCGGGATTTCGCCAAATGTGATCTCGCCCGTCGCGCGGTTATAGATTTTTGTCGACTGGCTGACGAAGACGCCCATGGCGAGGACGGCGCCTTCGCGGACGATCACGCCTTCGACAACTTCAGAGCGTGCACCGATGAAGCAATTATCTTCGATGATTGTGGGGTTGGCTTGTAGGGGTTCCAGCACGCCGCCAATGCCGACGCCGCCCGACAGATGCACATTCTTGCCGATCTGTGCGCAGCTGCCGACTGTCGCCCAAGTGTCGACCATTGTGCCTGCGCCGACATGCGCGCCGATGTTTACATAGCTGGGCATCAACACAGCGTTCGGCGCGATAAAGCTGCCACGGCGTACTGTTGCGGGAGGAACCACGCGGAAGGCGGCTTTTGCAAAATCAGCCTCGGTCCAGCCTTCGAATTTCGATGGCACTTTGTCGTAGAAAAATCCGTCTTGCGGCCCGCCCGTCATCAGGCCGTTGGGATGCAGACGAAAGCCGAGCAGTACGGCCTTTTTCAGCCATTGATGCACGGTCCAATCGCCATTTCCGGCTTTGGACGCGACGCGAAATGTCCCGTCATCAAGGGCGGCAATTGCGGTCTCAACCGCGTCGCGGGCTTCGCCTTTTGTGTTAGGCGAGAGCGACGCACGGTCCTCCCATGCGGCATTGATGGCGGTTTCCAGATCGGATGGGGTCATGGCTTAGGTCCTGCTTGAAAATCGCGCGCAACATAGGCGCGGCGTGGCCGGGGTCAATGGGGTGTTGAGAGTGTTTCGCCGCGCGCCAGATAGAGATCATCATAGCGCACACCGCCATTGCCATAGGGCGCACGCGTCGGGCCAGTATTGGAGATGGCGATGAATTGCCCCAGCGGGGCCTCTCGGCGCATCCTGAAATCCGCGTCTGTAAACACGCGGGTTTGCTCCGCATATTCTCCGCCGCGCACATAGAGATCATAGCGCTGCCCACCCGCCGCGCGCGGGCGATTATCAATGACGGCCCAGATTTCATACCAAATGTCGGGCTGCGCGGGTTGCGTGCCCTCTATCGTGGCATAGGCTTTATTCTCGCCCGACAGAACCATAAGTGTCCCGTCGTTTTTCGTACCATTGGACTCGCGCTTATCCGTCACGCGGATCATCGGCTCGAAGGCATTGTAATTTTCCTCCGCAATGGCCTCTGTCGATAGATTGGAAAGGCCGAAGCTGTGATTATTCGGAAAGGCTTCGATGTTGATCCGCGCATAAAGGGTCGCCGTTTCGCCGACCGCGATCTCAAACGGTAAAGCCCGACTACCCAGCGCTTTCCGATTGCCGACGATCCCTTCCGCCGCAGGCTTGCGCAACATGTAATGATTGCCATCGCCCTCTGCGCGGCGCTCAGAGATCTGTGGGTTCTCGACAAAGGGTTCCGTCTGATTATCGACATCGATATTTGTCCAGCCGCTTAGCGCAGGTGTTGTCTCGAAATCATCGATTTCAACCCAAGCTGGGGACGAACATCCGGCCAGCATGAACCCACCGCTCAGGGTCAAGAGCGTTGTCCGTATCATGCGCGTTCCACCATCAAGTGCAGGCTTTCTAAAAAGCGAGATCGGTCGCGCGCAGTAAAGGGCGCAGGCCCGCCGATATTGGGCTGCTCTGTTCCGGCGCGGAGGTCCGCCATAATCGCACGAACGGCGATTTGACTACCGATCGTGTCCATATCCATCGGCTTGCCCGTCGGAGCCAAAACCTTCCCTTCGGCTTTCAAAACGCGCTCTGCCAGCAAGATGTCCGATGTGATAACGATGGCGTTTTTGTCGGCGGCCTCGGCGATGAAATCATCCGCTGCATCAAAACCATCATCGACAAGTTTGAATGTAAAGCCCGGCTCGCGCGGGACACGGATAAAGCTGTTGGCGACAACGGTGACGGGAACGCTGTGCCGTCGGGCCACGCGATACGTCTCCTCGCGCACGGGGCAGGCATCTGCATCAATATAAATATGAGTGGACATCGCCTCCATCTAACGCCTTGCCGCCGATCTGTCGCCTGTTAAAGCCGAGACCATGTCCAGCGCCGTCCAGACCGAAGATCGCTTTGCCGCCTTTCGGCACAGCGCGTTTCGCCGCTATTTCTGGGCGCGGTTCCTAACGTCCAGCGCGACGCAGATCGTGTCTGTCGCGGTGGGCTATCAGTTGTATGACGAAACGGGCAGCGCGCTGCTGCTGGGTATTATCGGCTTGGTGCAGTTTCTGCCGGCACTGGCCCTTGTGTTGGTGACGGGATTGGCGTCGGATAAATTCGGACGGCGGCGCGTTATGGGCGGCGCGATTGTGATGGAAATGCTCTGCGCGCTGACGATTACGGCGATGGCGTTGAGCGGTCGGTTTGATCCGATCATCGTGCTGTCTGCCCTCACAGTTTTTGGCATTGCCCGCGCCTTTTACAGCCCCGCTGCCAGCTCTCTGGTCGTCAATGTTGTGCCGACGGTGGACTTCGCCAATGCGGTTGGCTGGGTGACGTTGAGCTGGCAACTGGCCTCAATCGTGGGCGCGTCACTGGGTGGCGTGTTGCTGTTCTTCTTGGGACCATTTGCCTATCTCTCGGCAGCTGGCGTTTTTGCAGTTGCGGCGACGATGATTTTCTCCATCCCCAAGCCCAATCAGACGATGGAAACCGATCCCGTGAATTGGCAGACGATTGTTGGAGGGTTTCGCTATATCTGGCAGCAGAAAATCGTACTCGGGGCGATTTCATTGGATCTGTTCGCCGTGCTTCTAGGCGGCGCCGTCGCGCTTTTGCCCATCTATGCGAAAGATATTTTGGAGGTCGGGTCCATCGGCAATGGCCTGCTGCGCGCCGCGCCGGGCGTTGGCGCGATTGTAATGATCGGCCTGCTGATCCGCTTTCCGGTCAAAGATTATGCGGGAACAATCTTGTTGGTGACCGTCGCTTTGTTTGGAGCATTTACAGCCGTTTTCGGCCTGTCAAAAATTGTCTGGCTCTCGATCTTGGCCTTGGGCTTAGTCGGCGCTTTCGACATGATCAGCGTTTATATTCGCGAAATCTTGATGCAGCTCTGGACGCCAGATCGCATGCGCGGGCGGGTCAATGCGGTCAACTCGATCTTCCTCGGCGCGAGTAATGAGCTGGGCGAATTTCGCGCGGGCGTGATGGCAGCGGTTTACGGCGCGGTCTTTACTGTCACGGCAGGCGGTATTGCAGCTATCGGGATCGCGGCGGGCTGGCGGTATTTATTCCCGGCACTGGCGACCACGCGAAAGCTGGAAGCGCCGGACGAAATAGATTAATTCATTATCTCCTTCACCCAGGGCGGCACGATTGTGCCAGCGGGGCCAAATCGGTTTTCATCAAACATGGCGGAGCCTTGGCTGGGTTCCAGATTTAATTCCAGCGTCGCTTTGCGCATAGCTCGCGTTTGCGCGACAAATCCTGCTGCCGGATAGACTGCGCCGGATGTGCCGATTGACACGAACAGATCGCAGGCCTGCAGCTCCGTCTCAATCCGATCCATCTGATACGGCATTTCCCCAAACCAGACGATGTCGGGGCGCGGCCCACCGACCGTCTGACAGGCGGGGCAGGCCGAGCTAACGGACAAATCCTCATCCTGCTGCCAGCGAAAGTCACAGGCCGCACAGAGTGCAGAGGTCAGCTCACCGTGCATATGTATGACATCGCTCGCCCCGCCGCGTTCATGCAGGTCGTCCACATTCTGTGTGATAATCGTGACCTGCCCGCGATGTTCAGCCTGCAATCGTGCCAAGGCAATATGCGCCGCATTGGGCGCGACCGTTTTCAGCGCGGCGCGGCGTTGATTGTAAAAGCGGTGGACCAATGCAGGGTCTGCGGCAAAGCCTTCGGGCGTGGCGACCTGCTCGACCGGATGGTTTTCCCACAAGCCGCCCGCATCGCGAAACGTCTCAATCCCACTTTCGGCAGATATACCCGCGCCGGTGAGGATGACGATGTGCTTGGGTTGTGTCATAACCCGCTTATGCCCTCTGTCCTCTTTGTTTGTCTCGGAAATATTTGCCGGTCTCCCACAGCCGAAGCCGTGTTTCGCGCCAAAGCAGCAGGCCGCGATATTTTGATCGATAGTGCGGGGATGGGCGGTTGGCATGCGGGTGATCCACCGGATTCGCGTGCACGCGCCGAAGGGGAGCGCCGGGGTTACAGTTTCGCTGGACAAGCCGCGCGTGCCGTGCGGGCTGAAGATTTCGAGGACTTCGATTTTATCCTCGCAATGGACAGCGCGAACCTACGCGATTTGACAGCCCAACAGCCATCGGACGGGCGGGCCCAGCTCGCGTTGTATCTGCCCAACGGCGGGGATGTTCCGGACCCGTATTACGGCGGGCCGGATGGATTTGTTCGGGTTGTCGATTTGATTGAGGCTGCGGCCGATCATTGGCTAGATGTGTTGCAAAGCTATGTGGACACCGCGCCACCAAAGGCCTAATCGGGCGGCAGTGAAATTGGCTTTCGGAACGAACAGATGAAAACTCCCGGATTGGTCACCGTCTTTGGCGGATCAGGCTTCCTCGGTCGCTATGTTGTGCGCGCCCTCGTGGCACAGGGCTGGCGCGTGCGCGTCCCTGTGCGTCGCCCCCATACGGCGCATGAGTTAAAAGTCATCGGCGATGTCGGCCAAGTCCAGCTGATGCAGGCCAATTTGCGATTCCCGCAATCGGTCGCCCGCGCGGTCGAAGGCTCTGACGCTGTTATTAATCTGGTCGCGGTCCTGTTCGAAGCGGGCAAGCAGAGCTTTGAGGCATTGCACGTCGATGGGGCAGAGACGCTGGCACTGGCGGCGGCTGAGGCCGGCATCACGAATTTCGCCCATGTATCCGCCATTGGCGCGAACCCAGACAGCGAGAGCGATTACGCCCGCACGAAAGGCGAGGGCGAAGCCCTTGTCCGTGCCGCTGTGCCAAGCGCAGATATTCACCGCCCGTCGATTATCTTTGGGCCGGAAGATCAGTTCTTTAACCGCTTTGCCGCCATGGCGGCGTTCTCGCCTATGTTACCGCTAATCGGTGGCGGGCAGACACAGTTCCAGCCCGCCTATGTCGCGGATGTCGCCAAAGCGATTGCCCTCTCTGTGACGCGCGGCACAGCGGGTCAGACCTATGAGCTAGGCGGACCGAACACCTATAGCTTCAAAGAATTGATGCAGTTCCTGACGCAGGCCATCGACAAGAAACGCTTGTTGCTGCCGATGCCCTGGTTCGCGGCCAATATGATGGGCTTTGGTGGCGAGCTGTCCGGCGCGCTGCCTTTCGTGGATCCGTTCCTGACACGCGATCAGGTCACGAACCTAAAGGTCGATAATGTCGTTGCGGACGATGCCAAAGGGTTTGAAGCCTTCGATATTCGTCCTGAAACAATCGAGGCGATCGTACCGGCATATCTCGCGCGCTACCGCAAATATGGCGAGTTCCATGAGAAGCGCCTGCCAGAAAATGAGTCAGCCTAAATTAAAGGAAAGCCTGCCATGATGAACCGAATTCTCGCGACCGCCCTTCTCGGGCTCAGCTTTTCCTTTGCTCTCAGCGCGCCAGTGCAAGCCTCAGACGATGACGCCAAATGCGGGCTCTACGCGCGGATCGGCGGTACAATGTCAGACTTTATGATGCCACTGACGGTGAAGGATTTCGTCGATATCATGGCGGGAAAGAATGACGCACTGATGGGCGAATTGACGGCCAGCCTTCTGACAGGATTGGGATCAGACCATCTCGCGACAATGATTTCGCTACAAGGTGATGAGAGCGCCGTATTGGGCGAAGCCGCAGGCACAGTCATGATGGAGTTGTTGATGACCGGGCAAGCTACATCATCGGAAGAGGTCGAGCAGCTGATGAATAAGACTTGCAACGCCATTGGTGTCGAAACGCTGATGCAAAACCAGCGCAAGGCCGCCGCCGCGAATTCGCAAAACGCCTCAGGCAAATAGGTGACGTCCTGCTCCGTTATTCTCGTCACGGGCGGGACGGGGGCGGGGAAAACGACGCATGCGCGCGCGCTGGCCGAGGAGATCGACGGCGTCCGATTTTCGATCGATGATTGGACAACAGAGCTGTTCTGGATGGACGCTCCAGACCCGCCGGATTTCGGCTGGATCATGACACGGATTGGCCGCTGTGAAACGCGCATCCGCGCCGTCGCGAAAGACATCCTCTTGCGCGGTGTGCCTGTCGTTTTGGACCTCGGTTTTACGAAATCCGCGCATCGTCGTGTCTTTATCGACTGGGCCAAAGATTTGGGCTGGGAGGTGCGAATCGACCACGTCGATGTCCCGACAGAGGCCCGCTGGTCCCGCGTACAATCGCGCAATGCAGAGCAGGGCGAGACCTATGCCATGACCGTCACGCGAGAGATGTTCGATTTCATGGAAAACGAATGGGAAGCCCCCCAGCCCGATGAGGCCGATATCAGAGTGGTTTAAGCGCGAAAACTTTGTTAAGCCTCTCCCAAATAGGAGATAACCATGACATTTAAACCGCTCTTCCTTTCCGCTGCCGCCCTCGCGCTTTGCGCGTGTGGAGACGCGACGAAAACCGCCCCGATTGCGCCAGCGGCCCAGCCAGAGATGGCCACGGCGGCTGTTGATACGGCCAAGCTGGAAGCCATTTTGCTGGCTCAGTCTGATAAGGCCAAGGCCCGTTATGCCGCGCGTAACCCCATGGAGACGATCACGTTTTTCGGCCTAGAGCCAGGCATGAAAATCGGCGAGGCCCTGCCAGGTGGCGCGGGCTGGTATTCCAAAATCTTGATCCCCTATCTGGGGCCAGAAGGAAAGCTGGTCGGTATCGATTATGATTTTGCCATGTGGCCAGAGTTTAGCTTTGCGACCGAAGACTTCATGAAGACCAAAGAGACTTGGCCCGAGGATTGGTCGGCCAAAGCGCGCGAATGGTCCCCGACGGAAGGGGCAGAAGTATCCGCCACGACCTTTGGCCGCGAAGATGTCGCCGCTGGCTCGCTGGATGCTGTGCTGTTTATCCGCGCGATGCACAATCTCTCCCGCTTTGAAAATGAAGGCGCATATCTGACGAAAGCCCTCGCCAATACGCACCGCATGTTGAAAGCGGGCGGCATGGTTGGTGTTGTCCAACACGCCGGCCCAGAAACAAATGAGGACAGCTGGGCGACGGGCTCGAACGGCTATCTGAAACGCTCGGACGTTATCGCAGCCTTTGACGCCGCCGGCTTCGATTTAGTCGCAGAGAGTGACATAAACGCAAATCCCCGAGACGTGCCGTCGAATACGGACGGCGTCTGGCGCCTCCCACCCAGCCTGAGCGGAGCAGAAGAAGGTTCAGAGTTACGCGCCCAACGCGAAGCCATCGGCGAGAGCAACCGCATGACCCTGAAGTTCCGCAAGCGATAGTTGGAAACTTGTTTTACGGCATTGCTGTAAATTTAGGAATATATCCCTTGCGAAACGGGATTTTTCTTCCTATGTTCTACATCTGTTCTCATCTCCTTCTCCCCGGGACGAGGTGAGGACAGCCCCGCTCCCTCGAGTGGGTGGTGAAGGTGGAAGGACATCGCAATGACGAAACATTATCTGAACGTGGCGTATAAGGATCGCGACCTGGCCAAACGTCTTGGCGCAAAATGGGATCCGTCGGTCCGGCGTTGGTATTGTCCGGCTGGCTCGCCCCTGTCGAAGATTTTCAGCTGGCGCAAGGCGGCCAATACGGTGAACGCCGAAGTGGCCGCGGCATCCCGCGTCGGTGTCGCGATGAATGAGAATTTCGACATGTTCAAAGCGGCGGTCTAGCGACGCCTAAATCTTGCACGCGGGGGCGTCCGCGGTGCGCTAAAACATTGCATTCCCGAGCCATTCCGGCTTGGGTTTTTTTATGGCTGATCGTCCGTTCAAATCCTCCGCGCCCGAGATTGAGATTATCTCGCCAGAGGCCAATCTGCGCTTGGTCGAATTAGAGACACAGCACGCGCGTGAGGCGGCGCATCTTGAGCGGCTGGAATCACTCGCCAATCTGATGGATGCGAAATTTAATGTGCCGCTTCTGCCTGTGCCGATTGGTCTGGATACGATTGTCGGCCTGATCCCCGGTATTGGCGATACGATCAGCCTCGGCGTGTCTAGCCTGATCGTTCACGGTGCGCACCGTTTGGATGTTCCGAAACGCCATCTAGGTCAAATGGGCGGGAATATGTTCGTGGACTGGTTGATTGGGCTCGTTCCCCTGATCGGGGATTTCGCGGATATTGGCTGGCAAGCGAATTTGCGGAATGTGCGGATCACGCGAGAGCAGGTCGAGCGTCGCTGGGCGCAAGAGCGTGAAGCCGCGATCTACCTGCCGGATTAGCGCCGGTAGAGCTTGCCGGCCTGCGTCGCGAGAAAGCTACGTGGCAGGAATTTGCTCAAACCCGCGACCAATTTATTCTCCGCCCCCGGAACGCAAAGCGCGGGCATTTTCACATAGGCTTTAAATGCTTGCGCGGCGACGGTCTCCACGGGCGCGAGCTTATTGCGGACGTTATCCATCGCGGCGATATCCGTCATTTCTGTCGCGATGCCGCCGGGTGCGAAGACGCTGACCTTGACGCCTTCGGGCTTTAATTCCTCACGCAGAGACAGACCGAAATTGATCATGAAGGCTTTCGAGCCCGCATAGGTCGCCTGATAGGGCAAGGGTACTAATCCGCCGAGGCTCGCGATGATCTGGATACGGCCTTTCGCGCGGGTCAATGCGGGCAGGGCCAAGCGGATCAGGGATAAATTCGCGGCGACATTGGTGTCCAAGATTGTGCGGTCTGTTGCTGCGTCGGCGTCGATAAAGGGTTTGGCCGAAGTAATCCCAGCATTCAGGATAAGCCCGTCGAGCGTCTCTAGACCCGCGAGCAGCTGTGCCATGGCTGCGGCATCCGTGATGTCGAGGGCATGCGGCGTCATCTGTCCGCCCAGCGTTTCGATATCCGCGCGGAGTTCTTCCAAGCGTTCGCCGCGACGTCCGAGCGCATGAATATGTGCCCCGTGCAAGCTAGCCAGTTGTAGCGCCATTTCGCGCCCCAGACCTGACGTCGCCCCTGTGATGAGAATATGATCCATACCGCGTACTAGCACACGGACCAGCTTTTGGGATGGGCCGCGAGGAGTTTGTTTTTCCACATGGGATAATCCGGTTTCGGCACACAGGCGACGATACAACCGCCAAAGCCGCCACCTGTAAGTCGCGCGCCAACCGCGCCGAGCGCTTGGGCTGTTGCGACGAGCGCGTCGACCTCTGGCACAGAGGTTTCAAAATCATCGCGCATGGACAGGTGGCTGTCGTTCATCAGCGCGCCAAAGCGTCTGAGGTCAGAGACTTGCAACGCACGGGCCGCCGCAACCGTTCGTTGGTGTTCCGTGGTGACGTGACGCGCGCGACGTCTCAGCAAAGGGTCCGCAATCTTTTCCAGTTCAGCGTTTGACGCGTGGCAGATATCTTCGCGCCCGAGCCGCGTTTTGATCTGCGCGCATTCTGCGGCACGTTCTGCGTAACGACCTTCATTTAATTTCCGCGTCACGCCCGAATGGATGACTGCAAAATGATGGCTCTCCGGCAATGCAATTAATTCATGCGCGAGGGTCCGAGTGTCCAATGACAGCGCTTGTCCTGGCGTTGCAAGGGCGACCGCCATTTGGTCCATAATTCCGCAGGGCACGCCGATGTAATCCGTTTCAACTTGCCGCGCTAATTTGACCGTCTCGACGTCGGACAGCTCTGGTCTGACTGCGCGCAATGCCGCGACACAGACGGCAGCAGAAGAGGATAAGCCCGCGCCAACCGGTAGATCAGTGGTGACGAAAACGTCTGCTCCTTTCACGCCTGCGAGTGTCAGCGCGCCAAGGACATAATCCGACCAATGATCGCGGGATGCTTCGCCCAGCTGTCTTTGCGCGAGGGCCTCAAACCCATCTGCCGCAATCCGTAGAATATCATCTGTGCGCGGACGCAAGGAGAGGCGCACGCCCAAGGAAAGCGCTGTGGGCAGGACATTGCCGCCATTATAATCGACATGCTCGCCAATCAAATTCACGCGACCCGGCACAAAGACGTCGACGGCTGGGGCCTGTCCGAATGTGTCTTTGAAGCTCATAACGCGCGCAAATCCTGCGCCGCACGTTCGGGCATAACATCGACGGTAAAGGCACCCGTGGATTGCTCGACCGATGCGAGATATTTAATGCGCCCCGGCGCGCGCATCAGCGGATAAAATTTTGCGCAGAATTGCCAGTCTTTCTCCAGCCCTATCGGCGCGGCATGTAGCGACAACATATATGGCGTCACTTGCCCGAATAATGCGTCATAGCGACGGGTCATCTCGCCTAAGAGATGCGCGAAGCCATCGGCCTCCTCCTCGGTCATCTCCCATGGCCCGCGCATGGGGCGACGTGGGACGAGCCATGTCTCGTAAGGAAAGCGCGCGAAAGGCGGGCAGATTGCATCGATTCCGCCCCCATCCGTCACGCCGTAATCAGCGCGGCTTTCGCCCATATGTTTCGTCAGATCATAACCAGCTGCGAAGGCTGCGGCGGCGTCGCGCTGGACTTTGGGGGTTTCTGGGAAAGCGTAAATTTGTCCGTGCGGATGGTGCAGCGTTACGCCAACGGCATCGCCCCGACTCTCAAAGGGTAGGACAAATTGGCAGCCTTGATCAAACAGATCCGCATATCGGTCATTCCATGCCGCTAATAAAAGTCGCCGCTTGGCCTGCCCGATGGTGTGTAAATTGCCTGCGGCTTCGGGCGTGTAGACAACGACGTCGCAATGCCCCCGCGCGACAGCTGACGAGACCCCGGGAACAGATTGCGGCGCAGGCGCATCGCGATGCAGGCTTGTGAATTTATTTTCGAAAATCGCTAACTCGAAGTCGGCGAAAGGAATTTCCGTTTCCACACCTCCAGGGCGCGTGGGTGAAAGCGGGTCGTCCGCGGCCGATGGCTTAAACGTCCTGTTCTGCCGATGCGGGGCATAGATGTTCCATTCGCGGCGCAAAGGGTGCCAGCGCAACTCTCCGCCTTTGGCGACCTCACTGGCGGTTTCCGGCTGCGGGGCTTCCTCATGTGGCGTGTACCCATAAAGGCGCAAAGGCCGCCCATCAGCCTTTGTGAAATCCCGCCGGTAGACAGGCTTTCCAGCAGGGCTCGCAATGGGGCGGGGCAAAGACATAGTTGCCCATAGCGCAGCTTTCCTCGCAAGGCCATTTGCGATAGCCACAAGCATGAGTTTGATTTCCACGACAGATACGCGGCATTTTCACTTGACGAATGGGCGAATCAGCTATGCTTTCCGGGCCACGGATGAGGACCTGCTAGAGCATCTTCATTTTGGCGCCGGGATCACTGATCCGCAGCCGCGAGCGCGGGTTATGCGCCACTGCACAGTGATGCTGGAAGATAACCCAAATCTGAGCCTGAATGATCTGGCTCAAGAATTTCCGACACGCGGGCGCGGGGACTTTCGAGCGCCAATTTTCGCCGGACGCGGAGCAGAGAACACGGTGTTCGATTTTCGCTATGTCTCGCATGATGTTCTGGCGGCCAAGCCCGAGCTGTCAGGGATGCCATCCGCGCGGGAAGGCGACTCTCAGAGCTTGCGGGTCGTTTTGCGCGACGCCGTGCAGGGGGTGGAGGCGGCGCTGCATTACACGATTTGGGCAGAGCATGACGTGATCGCCAAATATGTAGAGCTTCGGAATATCGGCACGGAAACGGTTCACCTGCGCCGCGCGGCCTCCACAGCGCTAGACCTGCCGCCCGGTGAGTATGACGTGCAGCATTTGCATGGGACGTGGGCGCGAGAGTGCAATGTGGAACGCTTCGCGCTTCCGACGGCGCGCGTCGAAATCGACAGCGCACGCGGCACGTCTTCGAATGCACATCTCCCTTATCTCGCGCTCGTTTCACCTGATGCGACACAAACGGCGGGGGCGTGTTGGGGCACGACGCTCGTCTATTCTGGCAATCATGCGATGTCGGTAGAGTGCGATGAGTTTGGCGGTGTGCGCCTGCTGGCTGGAATGGGCCATGCTGACTTTGATTGGCCACTTGCGCCTGGAAAGAGTTTCGCCACGCCGGAAGCTTTGCACGCTTATTCATCTGAGGGGCTCGGTGGGCTTAGCCATATTTGGCATGGTTTTATTCGCGAGCATATCAGCCCGCCGCGCTGGAAAGGTGTCGCCCGTCCGACCTATCTCAATACGTGGGAGGCGGCCTATTTTGATATTGATGCGGCCAAGGTATTGGCGGCTGCTGACCGGGCCGTGGATATTGGTGTGGATATGCTGGTCGTCGATGATGGTTGGTTTTCGGGTCGCATCGACGCAACTCGTGGGCTGGGGGATTGGACGGCGGATGCCGCGCGTTTTCCCGATGGTATTCCGGCGCTCGCTGAACAGGTGCGCGCCAAAGGCCTGAAGTTCGGTCTCTGGTTCGAACCTGAAATGGTCAGTCCCAATAGCGATCTCTACCGCGCCCATCCGGATTGGGCGATTAGGGCTGCGGGGCGGGTGCCCTGCCAAGGTCGAGATCAACTAACGCTTGATCTCTCACAGCCAGAGGTCGTGGATCATATTTTCGCGCAATTAGACACCCATCTTTCCAGCGGTGTGATTGACTATGTCAAATGGGATATGAACCGAAACATGACTGAGGTTGCAGATGCGGCGCAGGCCCATCGCTATATGTTGGGGCTTTATGATCTGCTCTCACGTATCACGACGGCATATCCCGATGTGTTGTTTGAGAGCTGTGCCTCAGGGGGTAATCGTTTCGATCTTGGTATGCTCGCATTCATGGCGCAGACATGGACGTCTGACATGGTCGATCCGATCGGGCGTGTGGCTATCTTGAACGGCGCGACGCAGCTGTTCCCGCTAGACGTGCTGGCCGCCTATATCGGGCCATCGCCGAACCATCAAAATGGCCGCGTGAGTTCCCTGCAAGCCCGGGCTGTTGCGGGTCACGTTTGTGCCGCGCAAGGCGTGTCGCTCAACCCAGAAGATATTGCGGATCATCTCGGCGGCCTTCGTGATTATATGGCGTCGGCAAAAAGCAGTGCAGCCCTTCGGCTCGGTGCGCGGTTTGATCGATTGCGCCAGACAGACAATGAAACTATCTGGCAGCAAACGTCTGAGAGCGGGTCTTGGGTGCAAGTCTGTGCGCTTCAGATATGCAATGCGCCGAACCTGCCAGCCAGACGTGTCCAGTTGCGAGGCATTGATCCGACAGCGCAATACGCAACGCCCGACGGCGTGCGCTATGGTGGCGATCAGTTGATGGCACAGGGGCTACCGCTCTCGCCGGCTACCGCTGACTTTCATGCGGAAGCCATTGTCCTGCATCGGTGCTTGACCTAGGCCATTTGCCAAGGGAATCAGCTATGCAGCTCGACATCACACAAATTGCCGTCTTCTTGGGTCTGTCAGCTTTGATCGCGGCGGCCACGTGGTGGGTGTGCCGCGGGGAAACCTCGCGCGGATCAGGCGAGAATGCGGCGGATGATTACTTCCTCGCTGGGGGTGGGCTGAATTGGTATTTTGTGGCGGGTTCGATCACGCTGACGAACCTTTCAACAGATCAGCTCGTTGGTATGAACGGCGCGCAGATGGCGCTCTTGGCGTGGTGGGAATTGGCGGCGGTTGTTGGCCTCTTGCTGCTGACCTTCGTCTTTATCCCGGTTTATTATAAATATAATTGCACGACGACGACGGAGCTGCTGGAGCGGCGGTATAACAATAAGCATATCCGCGCACTGATTTCAGTGCTGTTCTTGCTAGGGAATATTTTCATCTTTCTACCCGCGATCCTCTATGGAGGATCGTTGTTTATGATCAATCTATTCGATCTGGATGTGAACCTCTATTTAATTTCTGCGATATTTGCAGTTGTCGGCTCGGCCTATGCAATCTTTGGCGGGCTTCGTGCCGTGGCCGTGTCCGACACATTTTCAGGTATTCTTTTGCTCGGCCTCGCGGTGACCGTCACGATCATTGCGTTGAACGCGATCGGCTGGGACTTCTCTGGAATTCCGCGAGAGCGCCTGACCCTCATCGGCGCGCCGGATAGCGACATCCCCTTTGCGACACTGTTCACCGGCATGTTGTTCATCCAGATGTTTTATTGGTCGACAAACCAGACGATCACGCAGCGCGCCATGGCCAGCCCCAGCGTGAAAGAGGCGCAAAAAGGCATCCTTGCGGCGGCCGCAATCCGCCTGTTGATTATTCCGCCGATCATTGTGTTGCCCGGAATTGTGGCCTTCAAACTCTACGGCGATATTGGCGATGCGACTTATGGGCGTTTGGTCGGGGATGTCTTGCCGACCTTCTTGTCGGGTGCTTTTGCAGCGGCCATTGCTGCGGCGGTTCTGACCACATTTAATTCCATTCTCAATGCGTCAGCGGCGCTCTGGGTTATGGATATCCACGAAGCCTATGTGAATAAACGCCCAAATATTCGACGATTATCCTTCTGGGTGTCGATCATTATGGTCCTGATGGCCTTTGTCATGATCCCGATTTTCAATGATCCCGAAAGCAGTGTGATTAACACCGTTCAGACGCTCTATGGTCTGCTGTCCATGCCCATTCTGTCAGCCTTTTTGGTCGGGCTCTTGTTCCGGAATGTGAATGCGGTTGCCGTGATTTTAGCTGTGATTTTCGGCGTGATTTTCTATGGCTGGGCGATCCACGTTTTCGATGGAGATGAGCAGAATATCGAGCTGCACTATATTCACCTCATGGCGATCACATTGATCAGCAGCGTGGCCCTAGCCCTCTTGGTGAGCTTTGTGATGGGTTCGCGCCCGATATGGGACGCGCATAAGGTCTTTGGAAAAGGTCCGGTCGAAGGGTTAGAAAAGGACGGAGACGTTCAAATGTTTGGCTAAGCTCTGCGCAGAAAAAAACCGCGCCGAAAATTCAGCGCGGTCAAAATTAATCGCGGTTGTGGCGCGAGATCTACTTCAGATAAGGCGTCGCATCCCCGTTCGGACCGAGGTTCATGATATAAAATGATCCAAACTCTAGCGTCTGTTTCGCTTGCGCCAGATTGTAGTTTAAATTCGTTTTATCAGCGGAATAATCACGCTTAGCGACGCCCGTCGCCGTATATTCTCTCCACTCTGTCGTCGGTTCGATATTTTCGATGAAGATATCGTCATAGGGATCAATGTTCCGCTGGATCGACACCATGACTTTCCCAGTCTCAGAGCCCTTGGGCGGCTTTGCGGCGCGGGCCCAATATTTCATGAGAATGACGTCGCCTTCTTTGATGTCTTTTTCCATCGCAAAGCGAGACGCGATGTCCCAAGCATTGCGCTTCTTCTTTTTGACACGAACCTGATAGGCCATTCCACCGGGAATACCGGGGGCCTCAACGATGGACCCGCGATTGTCGCCGCCATCTGTGCTCCACTGAACAGAGTAAGGGTTATTGACGAGCGTACCTGGCAACTGCGCATCCAGCGCCGCCAGGGCTTGTGCCATGGCCGCGTCTTGTGCGGGGTCAGATTTCTTTTTCTTGGCGAGTGCCGGCGAGCTGAGCAAGGCGACGGTTGCGACGGCGGGAATGAGAAGGCGTTTAATCATGAGGGTCCCCTGTATTGGAATAATATTGGGAATATGTGCCGCGACGACAGCGCTGTCAAATCGTAGCGACAGCGCATTTAATTGACGTTCAGATTACTGCAGAGCCGCTTGAAGGTAAGCGACCTGCGCCTCGGTTTCGACTTTATCACACACGGCAATTTTATAGCTCGGGCGCTTGTCATTTTTCCGAGCGGCCTTTTTCAGCTGTTTCAGGCGCTTGCGGGCCGCCTTTGAATCGCCGTCTTGGATTTCCAACAAGGCCAAGCGGAAATAGGCATCGCAATTTGTTTTCCGAAGGGCGACGGCGCTCGTCAGCGAAGCCTTCGCCTCTTCTAATTTGCCGAGTTTGATCTGTGACAGGCCGCGCATGTAAAGGTCAAAGGGACGATCGTTACAGGTCCGTTTGTCTGGTGCGTCATTGTTTCGAAAATTATTCGATCCAATCTGAGCTGTCGGGATTGCGGAAGGCGCTGATTGTACATTGGCGCCGCCAAGCCCGCCACTGGGGGTTGTCGGGGCGTTGATATCCGTCCCAACATCTGCGCGGATGGTGCTGTCGCCCGCGGCCTCGACACCGGCGCGAAAGTTTCGCTCAACCCGCAAAGCGCAGGTCTGGTTTTTGTCAAATTCAATCTCTGCCGTGACGTAATCACCGGCGGCCCAAGCTGCCATAGCTGGGTCTTGTCGCGTTGTGACGCCCGTCGCGGTGACAACGTCTTCCTCCTCCTCTTGAGGAATTTCCTGAGCGAGGGCGGGCGCCGCGAGCAAGCCAGCGAGCGCGAGGGTGATCAAATAGGTTTTCATATCGATCCTCAATCCTTATTGATATTCGATATATCAGAAAAATCTAAAAAGGCAAGTTGGACTGTTGGGGGTGACTAAAGGTCTGCCCGACAATGCGCGTTGATATAGGATTCGTGCGTCGGCATCCGTTTCAGGCTTTCGGCTGTGACATCGGCAATCCTGTCCATACGTTGTGCCAAGAGGTCCTCTGGCACCGTGTCTGCCATGGGGTGATAAGCGCGCGGCTTTAGGCCTTGCCCATGCATAACGGCGAACCAACTCGTCTCACCAAACACCTCATTATCATGGCGGTATAGCCGCGCATTGGCCTGATAAAGCGCCATGCGTTGGGATAGTGTGTCCGGCACGTCCATATCGCGGCAATAACGCCAGAACGGCGTGTCGTCCCGCGTTGTGGCTTTATAGTGCAAGATCAAGAAGTCGCGCACCTGCTCATATTCCGTGAGCGTCCGTTCGTTGAAATAATCAATATTGGTTTGTGAGAATTCCTTGTCAGGAAAGCTTGCCATCAGGCGCGCAACCGCTGTCTGGATCAGGTGGATCGACGTCGACTCGAGGGGTTCGAGAAAGCCAGCTGCGAGGCCGAGGGCGATCACATTTTTATTCCACGCCTGTTTGCGGATGCCTGTCTTGAAGCGCAGGAAATTCGGCTCAGATATCGGCTCAGAATCCAGTCCCGCGTTCAGGGTCGCGAGGGCATCATCATCACTGATATAGTCCGAGCAATAGACATGTCCGTTCCCGATGCGCGATTGCAGCGGAATCCGCCATTGCCAGCCTGCGGATTTCGCCGTGGCGCGGGTGTATGGGTAAGGTGCGCCTGTTGACTGGCTCGCGCGCGCGACCGCCCGGTTCACAGGCAGCCATTGGCTCCAATCCGTATAACCGGTTTTCAAGGTTTGTTCGATCAGCAACCCGCGAAAGCCGGAACAATCGATGAAGAGTTCGCCATCATGTGTGTTGCCATTTTCCATGATGACCTGGGTGATGTGTCCGCTCTGCGCATCTTGTTCGGCGCGGGTGATCCGGCCTTCGACACGGGTGACACCGCGCGCTTCCGAGAAGTCGCGCATGAACTTCGCATAAAGCGTTGCATCGAACTGGAACGCATAGGTGATGCCGGACAGGGGTGTGTAGCCTTTACCTGTCTCAGGGCGCTGGAACTTGCCCGCTTTCGCGGCGAGGTTTTGCAGGCAGTAGGCGTCGATATGCGGCGCCTTACCCATCGCGTGATAGCGGTGCCAGAAATGGTGAAAGCGCACGCCCTCCATCGGGGCACCATACTCGCCAAAGGGATGGATATAGCTCTCGCCCAAACGCCCCCAATCGACGAACTCAATACCCAGCTTGAACGTCGCATTCGTCTTGCGAATAAAATCGTCTTCATCAAGCCCCAACAGACGGTTGAAATAGGTGATGTGCGGGATGGTCGCTTCGCCGACCCCGACTGTGCCAATGGCCTCGCTTTCAATTAATTTGATTGAAATTTCAGGGTCGTTGATCAGGCGCGACATGCCCGCCGCGACCATCCAGCCAGCGGTCCCACCGCCAACGATGACGATCTTACGAATCTTGCGATCAGCCGTGCCCGACATCAGACAGCCGCCCCGTATTTTTGCAAAAATTCGGCATGGCTCGGCATCTGTGCCGTCGCTTGACGCATGGCGGATTGCATGGAGTTCAGGCTGTGTGCCACTTTCTCTAATGGCAGGGACGCAACGATCGGGTCGGTCGCAGCTGGGACGATATTTTGCCCCAACATAACGGCGATCCAACTCGGCTTGGAAAACAGCTCATCGTCATTGCGGAAGACCCGTCCAGCGGCTGCAAACAGATCCATCTTGGCTTGTAAGCTGTCTGGAATATCCATCGTGCGGCAGTAATTCCAGAACGGGCTGTCGTCGCGTTCCGTTGCTTTATAATGCAGGATGATAAAGTCGCGGACTTGATCAAATTCCAGCTGTAATTTGCGGTTATATTCGGTGCGAACGACGTCAGATACATAACGCGTGGGGAAGAGCGAGATGAAGTTCGTAATGCCTACTTGTATGAGATAAAGTGAGGTCGATTCCAGTGGCTCCAAGAAGCCTGCAGAGAGGCCAAGCGAAATACAATTATTTGTCCAATAAGATGTCCGGCAACCCGTCTTAAACGCGATCTTTCGCGGCTCGCCGAGGGGCTTGGCATCCAGCCCATCTTTTAGGACGTCGATAGCCTCATCGTCGCTCATATATTGGCTGGAATAAATATGGCCATTGCCCGTGCGGTGCTGAGTTGGGATGCGCCATTGCCAACCGGCCGTTTTGGCGGTGGCCTTGGTGTAGGACAGCAGCGGTCCATCGCGTTCCGTCGCCACCGTTTGGGCCGTGTCGCAAGGCAGCCAATGTGACCAATCCGTATAGCCAACGCCTAGTTCTTTTTCTGCCAGCACGGCGCGAAAGCCGGTGCAGTCGAAAAAGAAATCGCCCTCGATCGCTGTGCCGTCTTTTAGGGTCAGTCCTGTAATATCGCCGCTCTCACCGTCGCGCGCGACTGTCTGAACAATGCCCTCAACACGGGTGATCCCGCGCGCTTCGGCATAATCGCGTAGGTAGCGCGCATAGCGCGTCGCATCGATATGATAGGCGTAGTTCAAGCGAGACAGGACAGAACGCGGATTGGGGTTGGGTAGAGTGAATTTATCGGCATGGGCCGCCAAGGCGCAGAGGCTGTAATCCTCCAGCGCAGATGGATTGCCGCCCGCTTTGGAATGGAGCCAATATTGGTGGAAATCGATGCCCTGCATATCGACCCCGATTTGGCCGAAGGGGTGGAAATAACTCTCGCCCAATTTACCCCAATCAGTGAATTCAATGCCCAGCTTGAACGTGCCGTTCACGGAATTGAGGAACTCGGCCTCATTAATCCCCAACATGGCGTTGAAATTGATCATGTCGGGAATGGTCGCTTCGCCGACGCCGACCGTACCGATCTTATCAGACTCAATCAGGGTGATCTTGGTCACCTCTGGTGAGAGCAGGGAGGAGAACGCGGCCGCGGCCATCCAGCCGGCAGAGCCACCCCCGACGATCACGATATGTTTGAGAGGTGTATTCGCGCTATCCATGTTTGCGTCTCAGATAATCCAGAAATTTGCCCAGATAGACATCATGCGGCGGCATCTTATCGGCGGTTTTTGCGAAGACGTCACGTCTTCTATCGAGCGTTGCGGCGATTTGTGTCGGGTCGAGACGGTCAGCCAGCGGATCATAGCGGCGCGGACGTCGCCCTAATCCAGCGTGTAGCACGGTCCAGTCGGTGATGGAAAATGGCTCATAATCATACTGGAGAAGTCCGCCGCGCCCCTCATATTGGGTGATCTTATCTGCGAGTTCGTGCGGTATTGCCTGCCTATGCACAGTCTCCCAAAACGCACCGGAAGCTTTTGGCGGGGCTTGCAATAAGGCCTGCGCGAACATCGACGTGTGATCAAAATCTTGGACAAAGCGTCGGTTATATTCCCGCCGCTCAATGGTCATGTCGGAAGTGACGGGGATCAGCTCGACAAGGCGGTCAATCTCGCGCTGTAACAAAAGCAAGGGTGCCGCTGTCACGGGAGAGGCGCAGGACGCCGCTTGGCCAAAGGCGAGAACGTTGCGTTTCCACGGGTCTAACAAACGCCCGATTGTGCGCTGCAGCGGTTGGGCCGCCGGATCTCCATGTCCCGCACGGGCGAGGTCCAGCTGGTCCGGGTGGCAAACGCTCAACCGATGGAGGGTCTCTCGCAGCGGGGTATCGGCTTGCCAGCCAAAGGCTTTGGGCCGGACTTGTCGACAAACTCCAGCGGGGCGATTGCGCGGGCGGACGGAAGATAAGATCGCGATGTCGCGTTCGCGGGACCATCGGGACTGATCTGCGACGGCGCCGACTGTATCGATAAACAGGTCGGCCGTGATCGTTGGTCCTGTATCCAGCTCAACAGAGGTGAGGGTGTCCTTGACGCTGTGCGAAGCGGCGATCTGTCCGTTTTCGATTTTCACTCGCGTTTGTGAGAGTTGTGCAGACAGCCAGCGCGTCAAATCTTGTGGTAGGACGTGATAGCCGTAATCGACCTCGGCCAATGGGGAGTCCTTGTCTTCTGGCGTATGGGCAAAGACGCCGCGACGCGCCGCCTGCACCGCCATCAGATGCGCGTCTAGGTCTGGCGTGTTTGGCTCGGCCTGTTGCCGCCGCGTGATGAAGTGGTGGAACCCGACGCCGTCATAAATTGGTAGTGTGTGTTGGTAGACCTGCGCCCAGCTGCGCGTCTGCGAGCCCCACTCCAGATATAGCGTGCCAAGTGAGAAGGCCGATCGCGTTTTCAGCATGAGGTCTGGCTCTTGCAGGCCAAGGCCGAGAAGAAATTCATAAAAACTCGGCGTCGCGACGGTCCCGAAAGCGGCATCTGCGCTCGCACCGTCTGGTGTGCGGACCAGTGTCAGTTGTGTTGTGTTCGGCAGCTTACGCGCTAGCGCCAGAGCGCAAAGCGTGCCTGCCAGCCCGTCACCCAGAACGGCAATATGCGAGAGCGCAGCGGTCATGCTCAGCCGATAAACTCGGACAGATATTCGCCGTGCGCTGGGGCGGATTGCACGGCGGCGGCACTGGCGGTGGCGATCTTTTCCAGCGTTTCGCGCATCTCAGTCTCTGCCATCGTGCCGGCACGTGGGTCGAAACGCGCTGGCATCAAATTTTGCCCGGCCATCACGGCGACCCAGCTGGGCGGTAGGAAGACGCCCTGCTCATAGCGCTGGACATAGCCGCGCGACGTCCAGCTCTCGATCTTCTCCTGCAAGCTGACGGGCAGGGTCATATTGCGAAAATAGCGCCACATCTCGCTGTCATCGCGTTGGGTCGCAACATAATGCAGCAGCAAGAAGTCGCGAACGCGGTCAAATTGCAGGTCCATGCGGCGATTATATTCGCGCGCATCCGCGGGGTCGAAATCGCGGTCAGGGAAGAGCTCCAGCAATTCCGTCACGCCCTGCTGGATCAAATGGATTGAGGTTGATTCTAAAGGCTCCAGAAAGCCCCCGCTCAGACCGATGGCGATGACATTCTGATTCCAGAGCCTCTTGCGCTTGCCCGTTTTGAAATAGAGCTGCTTTGGCTCTGCCGTGGCTGGGCCTTCCAGCGTGGACATGAGCTGATCCAGCGCCGCCTCGTCAGAGATATATTCGTTCCAATAGACATGACCATTGCCCGTTCGGTGTTGCAGCGGGATGCGCCATTGCCAGCCCGCCTTGCGCGCCGTTGCCCGTGTATAGGGCAGGGAGGGTCCAGCCTGCTCGCACGGAACGGCGATGGCGCGGTTACACGGCAGCCACTGGCTCCAATCCTCATACCCCGTGTTCAACTCTTGCTCGATCAACACGCCACGAAAGCCAGAGCAATCGATGAATAGATCTGCCGTAGCGGAGGTGCCGTCTTCTAAGGTGATCTTTGTGACATGTCCGGTGTTCGCATCCCGCGTCGCAGCCGTCACGCGACCCTCGGTGCGGGTGACGCCATTGTCTTCGGCATAGCGCCGGAGAAACTTGGCGTAGCGCCCAGAATCGAACTGATAGGCATAGCCGAAATTATTCCCGATTTCAGATGTATCTGCGCCGGGGTGGCGGAACTTTCCGGCCTCTGCGGCCAAAACGGGGAAGGCGTAATCATCTAGCGAGGTTTTGTGACCTTTCTGCCACAGTCGGAGCCAAAAATGATGGAAGTCCACACCGTCGATTGGCGCGCCGTAATCGCCAAAGGGATGGACATAGTGATCACCCAACCTGCCCCAATCGCAAAATTCGATACCGAGTTTGAAGGTCGCTTTCGTCGCGCGCATAAATTCGCGCTCGTCAATTCCCAGCGTGTTATTGAAGAAACGGATATGTGGCAGGGTGGCTTCGCCGACGCCCACAGTTCCAATTTGATCGGACTCGATGAGTTGGATGTCGACACCCAAGCCTTTGAGTTTGTTCGAGATTCCGGCAGCTGTCATCCAGCCGGCCGTTCCGCCGCCGAGAATGCAAATGGATCGAATTTGCCGATTGGTCATAGCGATGGCGTCCCCTTGCTTTCGATCGTTATCATCGTCCCACCGTACTAGGCCGATAAATTCGCCCCCGTCGCTAGCTAAGCTAAGCCAATCTGTCGAGGGACTTGCCTGCGACAATACAGTCTCGCCATTCGTCTTTCGCGCCAATCCGCTTGGTTTATAAGCTTAGTCGGTTGTGCGTATTCCATCTTTGCGGCTTTTCGCCGTTTGACAGCGCTGTCACAATGCGATTTAGACAAAGTATGAATCGGTGCGTCCATCATTCGTTTGAATGGGTCTTGCGCCAGAATAACATCAAGCCCAAAAGGGCGATAATCAACGGCCACATTGGCCATTCGGCTTAGCGGCCAAGAGGGGAGACTACCTGTGAAATCCAAATCACGCACGAATCGTTCTAGTCTGGAACAGCTCAATAAGCTGGGCTTGCTGGGCACAACCGCACTCATCGCCAGCTTCGGTTTCGCGCCGATGGCATATGCTCAAGATGACACAACTCAGACAGAAGTCATGAACGAGTTGGATGACGAAGATACAATGATCGTCTCTGGTATCCGCCAGTCACTGAAAACAGCCCGGGACTTCAAACGGAATGCGGACACAGCCGTTGACTCCATTACGGCCTCAGACGTTTCGACACTTCCAGACCTCTCGGTTGCTGAAGCCCTCGCACGTGTGCCAGGCGTTGTTGTGCAACGTTTTGACATCACATCCGCAAACGGCGGCGACTTCCCGTCCCCAGAAGGTGGCGGCAACCTGATCCGGGGTTTGACACTTGTTCGTTCTGAATTGAACGGCCGTGACAGTTTCTCTGCCAATGGCGGCCGGGCACTGGACTTCGGTACGATCCCACCAGAGCTGATCGGTGCTGTTGATGTTTATAAGAACACCTCGGCTGACCTGATCGAAGGTGGTATCGGCGGATCCATCAACTTGCGTACGTTGGAGCCTTTTGACCGTGAAGGTCTCATCGCTGTGGCAACGATTGATGGTGTCTACACCGACTTGCGCGATGAAATTTCGCCAGATTACAGCTTTATCTTGGGCAACCGTTTTGACACGGGCGCGGGTGAGTTCGGCCTTCTCGGCTCTTTCTCCTCATCTGAGCTGAAATCAGATCTACATGGTTTCCAAATTGGTCAGCTGATTCCCTTCAGCGCGCCAAACGGCGAGACGATCGCCATTCCAAATGGCTATCAGCTGCGGACAAATGAAGTCGATCGTGAGCGCGATGCCTATTACGTGGCTGGCCAATGGCGCAGCAATGATGGCAACATCGAAGCGACAGCCAAATACGCTCTAATCGAAAACGAAGTGAATTCTGATGAGCGCACGTTGGAGTATTTCGGTGACGGCGAGAGCTTTGGTGCGTTTAGCTTCGTCGGTGATCAGTTCAGTGCGTCGCCTTTCTCTTCTGCAGGTATCGCGCAGTGTAACGGTTCTAATGACCCAGGTAACGGAACGGACGATCCAGTCTGTGAGCGCACACGCGCCGTTACAGGTATTTATGAAGAGGGTATTATCTCCAACGCGCTAAGGGATTGGACAGGTGCACGCGGTGCGAACGGTTCAAACCTCGGCATCAACCAAGTGGATAAGTCTCAGACTGATGATCTCAGCCTGAACGTCAAATGGCGTCCATCTGATCGACTGTTTGTCAGTGTTGATGGTCACCGCACGACGGCCGAATTCACCCGTCAGCGTCTGTGGGGTGGTTCACGCTTCTTCGCCGATTATGCAATCCGTGCGGATCTCGACAACCCAAGCGTTACACTCATCACGGATCCAACCAGTGACCCATTTGGCGGCGGCTTTGGTCGCGGCCCGAACCCGGGTGCAGCGACAGGCACAGCGGATCCGCGTAACTCCTACTTGCTCTTCGCGGCTGACGAGTTTGCCGATAATGAAGGTGATCTCTGGGCCGTTCGTGGTGATGTCGAATATGAAATCGACAGCGACGGGTGGTTTGATGCGGTTAAATTCGGTGCGCGCTATTCTGATCGCGATCAGACGAACCGTGCAGCGGGCCTGAACTGGGCGGCTGTTGCGCCTCCATGGGCCGGCGGTTACCTGCCGTACTCCAACCTAGATCAGTCTGCTTTCACGGAATTTGGCGGTCAGAGCTACGAGCTTGTCGATTATACTGACTTCTTCCGTGGCGGTGTCGTCAATGGTTCGAATACAGAAGTCGTCTTCGTCAATCGCGGACTGCTTCAAGACTATGATGCGTTTGCCTCGGTTATCGCAAATGATCCACTGATCTCTGGCGACGGTTTCAACCCAGACTGGCAGCCCTTGCGCAATACAGAAGGCGTTGTTGACTATGCTGGACGTGGACAGATCGGTGATGTGCGTGAGCAGACACAGAACTTCTACGGTCGTCTCGACTTTGGGAATGAATTCGACAACGGTATGTCGGTCGAAGGTAATTTCGGTGTTCGTTACACGAGCTCGGAAGTCTCTGGCGACGGCTCTTTTGCCTTCAACAGCTTGCTTTCGCTTGGTGCGCAGAATGGCGGTACGGATCTGACTGACGGTGATGAGCGTCTTCTGAACTTTATCCCAGAAGCTGTGGCTTACTCCGAACAAGCGGACATTCTCCGCTCTGGTCGTATCAGCAAGGATGACCGTTGGTTGCCATCGTTCAACATCAAATGGAACGTCAATGACGAGCTGCTCTTCCGCTTTGCGGCAAGTGAAGCGATTACACGTCCGCGGATCGATCAGCTTCGTTCTGATCAGTCGGCAGGTGTTTCCAACCTGTTCATCGTGACAGACGATCCAACTGTGCCGGTTGATGAGCGTGTCATCGACATTCAGACACAGCAGATCAACGTCAATGGTGGTAACCCGAACCTGAAGCCAATCGAGTCTACTAATCTAGATCTCGCGCTGGAATATTACTTCGGTGACAACAACACCTTTACAGCCACAGGCTTCTATAAGGATGTTCGCAATAACATCATCTTTGGTAGCCAGACGGTCGACACGGTCACGCTCGACGGAAATGAAGTTGCGATCGTCTTCAACGGCGATGTGAACCAAGACAAAGCTGAAATCCTCGGCTTCGAATTGGCATACCAGCAGTTCTTTGACGAGCTTCCTGGTTTGCTGTCCAACTTTGGTGTTCAGGCCAACTACACCTTCATCGATGCCAAGACGAATGCACCTGTGCCGTTCGTCGATGCGGATGGTGATGGTGCGCCTGATAACTTTGACCAAATCTTCCGTTTTGGTGCGGATGACTTCCTCGGCCTGTCCGATCACACAGCTAACCTGATCGGTATCTATCAGGATGACAGTGTCGAAGTCCGTCTCGCCTATAACTGGCGCTCAGAGTACCTGTCGTCCTATCGTGACTTTGTCTCGGGCAACCCGATCTATCAAACGGATCGCGGCTATCTGGATGGTTCCGCTAAGTGGGACATCTCAGAGAACCTGCAGGCACGTTTCCAAGTCGCAAACATCTTGGACACACGCGCCAATGCTGAGCAGCAAATCGATGCAGCCGGTCAGCGTTTTGGCCGTACCAGCTTCATCGGCGATCGCCGGATCAAAGTGGGTCTGCGCTTCCAGTACTAGGCAACGCCACATATGAGATTGAAGACCCGGCTCTCGTAGCCGGGTTTTTTTATGCGCGGGCTTTGCTCATGACGGCAAGCGATGCCGCTTTCTTGATCGTATCGCGACAGCTTCGCCCGTTTACTCCGCCGGCCAGGGTATTAAACTGCTGACAAAGTCAGGAGAGGCGATATGCAAAGCATCGGACATTTCATCGACGGACAGCGGGTCGCGGGGCGCGGCGACCGGACCCATGATATCTATGATCCTAATACGGGCGCCGTGCAGGCCAAGGTCGCACTCGGCACACCTACAGAGCTGGACGCGGCTGTCGCCTCTGCCGTTAAAGCGCAACGCGCTTGGGCGGAACAAAATCCACAACGCCGCGCGCGTGTGTTGTTCGCTTATAAGCAGCTTGTCGAAGCGAATATGGACGATCTCGCGGCGATGCTGTCGCGTGAACATGGCAAGGTCCTCGCAGATAGTCGCGGTGACGTCATGCGCGGTATCGACGTCATCGAATTTGCTTGCGGCATCCCGCAGAGCCAGAAGGGTGAGCACACCTATGGTGCCGGACCAGGCATTGATGTCTATTCTATGCGCAAGCCGTTGGGTGTGGTTGCGGGTATCACCCCGTTCAATTTCCCCGCCATGATCCCGATGTGGATGTTCGGTATGGCCATCGCGACGGGCAATGCCTGTATCCTAAAGCCGTCAGAAAAAGATCCCTCCGTCCCGATGCGCCTAACTGAGCTCTTCGTCGAGGCGGGCGGACCAGCCGGCCTGTTACAATGCCTCAACGGCGACAAAGTCATGGTGGATGCCATCTGTGATCATGCCGATATCAAAGCCGTCAGCTTCGTGGGGAGTTCCGATATAGCGCAATATGTTTATGCCCGCGCCACGGCCAATGGCAAACGCGCGCAATGTATGGGCGGGGCGAAAAACCATGGCATCATTATGCCCGACGCGAATATGGAACAGGCGGCGACGGATATCCTCGGCGCGGCCTATGGCTCGGCCGGAGAGCGCTGTATGGCGCTGCCCGTTGTTGTACCGGTCGGTGAGGGAACAGCAGAGCGTTTCTTGGAAGCGTTTATGCCGAAGCTGGAAGCCATGACGGTTGGTGTGTCTACAGATGCCGACGCGGATTACGGCCCTGTTGTGTCCGCCGCTCACAAAGCTAAGATCGAGGGTGATATTGACCGCGCCATTGCAGAAGGCGCGACGCTGCTCGTCGATGGGCGAGGCTTCTCTTTGCAGGGGCATGAGGACGGTTTCTTCATCGGTCCTACGCTGCTGGATCATGTTACATCTGACATGGCGACCTATCACGACGAGATTTTCGGCCCTGTCCTACAGATCGTTCGTGCAGCTGATTTTGAAGCGGCGCTACGCCTGCCGTCTGAGCATCAATATGGGAATGGCGTCGCCATCTTCACGCAAAATGGCCGTGTTGCGCGCGAGTTCGCGGACCGGGTCGAGGTCGGCATGGTCGGCATTAATGTGCCCATCCCCGTCCCCGTTAGCTATCACAGTTTTGGCGGTTGGAAACGCTCGGCCTTTGGCGATGCGAACCAATATGGCATGGAAGGCTTACGCTTTTACACCAAGGTCAAAACCGTCACCCAGCGTTGGCCCGAGCCAGAAGATGTGGATGCGGACGGCGCCTTTGTCATCCCGCATTTTGGGTGATGGCTTTGCAAGGACAAGCTATTAAGGCCCTTTCTTTCATGGTTTGGTTTTGTCTGGCATTCCTACATTCGCTGCCAGTTAGTGCCACAAGTTGGAACACAGGTTTCGAAACGCCTCGAGTGCTGATCGCCTGCGAGAAGCCAGAATCTAATCTTTTATCGACCACCTTAACGCGGGATCATTGGGCAGAGTTTGTTGACCGTGACCTTATCCTGCTCGAAGTCATTGGTGAGGAGATATTTTTAAGATCATCGCCAGAGGGAACACTTCGCCTGAACGCGGAGTCGGTGAAGACAATCCAGAGCTATAATGCGTGCCAGTCTGACGTCAGTTATATGCTAGTCGGAAAAGATGGTGGCGTGAAAAACCGTTGGAACGATAGCTTGCCGTTAGAAGACCTCTTCGCCACAATCGACTCCATGCCTATGCGCCGCCATGAAATGCGCCAAAAGGCCGATCGGAATTAATTATTCCGACGCGGGCCCGACGATCAGCTGCGTAAATGTCGCCTGTGCATAGTCGCCATTGGCGCGGTCTGTTTCCCAAATGCCTGTGCCCGGACAGGCGGCATACCAGGGGCCGTCACCACTTTTCGTGCTGCACTGGTTGTAAATGCCAGCTTTGAAATAAAGCATGTCGCCGCGGTAACCGTTTGGATTGTCGCGCGCATCGACGCCTTTGCTGAGATCGTGAACAAAGGTCCGCTCGCCCAAACGTTCCGTGTGAAAGCGCAGGCGCATCTCATTCCCGACGACATTAATCGTGTAGCTGAACGCCTCACCCAGTGCGAGGCCAGCCTCGCCAGGGTCGGCTGAGTTTTCCCAACCAAAGCCAAAGACAGGTGTCGCGATGTCCGCGCGGTCCGGATCTGCTTTGGCTAGATTGCGCTCATAATTCCAGAAGACTGATCCCGTGGCGTGGTTGGGATATTTTTTGTAATAGATTTTAATCGGCTCATTGCCATAGCCGAAGCCGTCAGAATTATCGTCTACCTTCACACCGTGAATTTGCCCGACAACGGCGGAGAAGGCGGCTGGTTTTTCGGGTGCGCCAGCCCGCCGCGCGACATGATTGACACGCACGGTTGCGTCCAATCGCCCGCCGACACGCGCAAAGGTTTCGGCTTGCGGATGCGCGGCCAGCGCAAAATTATTCAACGGGCCCTTTGTCTTGATCGAGGTATCCGTGCCCCGCAGCATGTGCCGCAATTCTGAGCGCGTATTCGAGGAATTCGGAGTCGTCGTCGCCTTGTTCGGGCTGGTGAAGACCAAGGCTTGATCGGCATTCAGCGCGAAGAAGTCTGGGTGCGAATAATCCTGCAAATCGGCCACGCGAACCGTATCGGGCTTCTCGTTGCCATCCGCATCCAAGGGCAGGGTGATATTCCATTCGCTGAGGTCAAAGATGTCGCCCGGCGCCTTAGTTATCTCTGGCGTGACTGAAGGTGTCTCTGGCGTGACTGAAGCTGTACAGGCGGACAGACCCGCCGCAAGACACACGCTCATATAAAGAAATTTGTTTATCATCACGTCTCCATTCCCCTTTGGCATTAGGCCGCGCTTTACGGGCTGGCAAGTCGTTGCTCACAGCTCTATATGTCCCGCATGGAACATAGTCTCACCGAAGAACAAACCCTTATAACGGATATGGCGCGGCAGTTTGCGGCTACCGAACTCGCGCCTCATGCCGAGATGTGGGACCGCGAGAAATTTCTGGATCGCGGCGTGTTTGAGCGTGCCGCTGCGCTCGGCTTTCTGGGCATTTACACCGGCGAAGAGCATGGTGGCTCAGGCTTGTCGCGTTTGGATAGTGCTCTCGTTTTTGAACAGCTCGCGGCGGGCGACGTCTCGCATACTGCGATGATGACGATCCACAATATGGCAACATGGATGGTGGATCGTTACGCGGACTCAGAGCTTCGCGCGAAATATGTCCCACGCCTCACGGCGGGGGAACTATTCGCCAGCTATTGTTTGACCGAACCGGGCAGCGGATCTGATGCGGCGTCACTCTCGACGAAAGCTGTTCGTGATGGCGATGATTACATCCTCAACGGAACAAAGACCTTTATTTCTGGCGCAGGATGGTCGGATATTTATGTGACGATGGCGCGAACGTCCGATGACGGCGCGCGGGGTGTGTCCTGTTTCGTCGTGGAAAAAGGCACGCCCGGCCTGTCCTTTGGTGCGACAGAACGAAAAATGGGCTGGAATGCGCAACCCACGGCACAAGTGATTTTAGAGGATTGCCGCGTGCCTGCGTCAAACCGAGTTGGCGCGGAGGATGAAGGCTTTCGCTTCGCGATGAGCGGCCTTGACGGTGGGCGTATCAATATCGGTGCCTGTAGTCTTGGCGGGGCGCAGGCCGCATTAGAAATGGCCCTGAATTATGCCGCCGAACGCCGTCAGTTTGGCAAAGCGATTGGCGAATTTCAGAACACGCAATTCCGCCTCGCCGATATGGCGACAGAGTTAGAGGCCGCGCGCCTGATGATCTATACTGCGGCCAGCGCATTGGACGCCAAAGCGCCCAATGCCGGCATGAAATGCGCAATGGCGAAACGCTTTGCCACGGATGCTGGATCCAAGATCGCGAATGACGCGCTACAAATCCACGGTGGCTATGGCTATCTCTCGGATTACCAAGTCGAGCGCATCGTGCGTGATCTGCGCGTGCATCAGATATTAGAAGGCACGAACGATATCATGCGCATGATTATCTCCCGCGGGTTGATGCGTCAGTAGGGGCAAAGCGTCCCGCCAAATTCGAATAGACGGGTTTGATTTATCGGATGACCCGCGCCAAAAGCGTTATATGACCACACATATCTACGCGCGAAAACATGGCTCGCTTGGCCGTATTACTCTCAACCGTCCAAAGGCGCTGAATGCGCTGACGACGGACATGTGCGCGGCGATCACGATCGCGCTGAAAGGGTTTGAGACAGACCCGAGCGTCGGCGCCGTCCTTTTTGATGGGGCAGGGGATAAGGCGTTCTGCGCAGGCGGTGACGTCATCATGCTCCATGACAGCGGCAAGGCCGGCGATAGCCGTGCAGAAGATTTCTGGCGCGTCGAATACGCGCTGGACGATTATATCGCGCGCTACCCCAAACCGACGATCGTGTTGATGGACGGCGTCGTCATGGGCGGCGGTGTTGGCTTGGCAATGCCGTGCCGGATGCGCGTCGCGGGGGATACGACCCTGTTTGCCATGCCAGAAACTGGCATCGGTTATTTCCCGGATGTCGGGGGCAGTTGGTTCTTGCCGCGCTTGGGCACAGCTATCGGAAACTGGCTAGGTTTGACAGGCGCGCGGTTGAAAACGGCACAGGTCTGCGCGCTAGATATCGCGAATGCTTTTGTGCCTTCGGGGCGCCACAGCGCCTTTACCCAAGCGCTGGCCGATGCTCCGTTGGACGGAACAGATGTCGCCGTCGCGACCGCCGCTATGGATTTCGTACGGCGCCCACCTCAAGCGACGAATATGCCACCCATCATGTCTGCCTTCTCCGAGGCGACGGTGCCCGCTATTTTGCGCGCATTGGATGCAGACGGCTCGGCTTGGGCCAAGGCGCAGGCGGAAAACTTACGAAAAAAATCACCCCTTGCGCTGGCCGTCACATTAGAAGCCCTCCGCAATGGCGCGAATTTACGCCTGCGAGAGGCGCTCTCTCGCGAGTTGGATATTTCGCTTGGCTTTCTCAAGACACAGGATTTCTACGAAGGTATTCGCGCGCAATTAATTGATAAGGACCGTAATCCGAAATGGTCGCATGAGAGCGCCGCCGATGTAACGCAAGCACAGGTCGCTCGCGTTCTCTCGCGTCACACGACAACGCCGCTCGCGTTTCTATCATGAACATCGGCTTTATCGGTCTCGGGAATATGGGCCTTGGCATGGCGGCGAACCTCGTTGCTGCGGGGCATAGCGTCAAAGCGTTGGACATTCATGCAGAAGCTGTCGCCAGGGCGGTTTCCGTCGGATGCACGAAGGCCAAGAATGGCGCGGATGTTGTCGACGGTGCCGATATTGTCGTGACAATGCTGCCTGCTGGGCCCCACGTCGAAATCGTCTATGCCGACCTCTTGCCACAGGCGAAGCGGGGCACCTTATTCATGGATTGCTCGACGATCGACGTCGACACGGCGCGTAAAGTTATCGCGCAAGCGCTGGATGCTGGGATGGCGATGATCGACGCACCCGTGTCCGGTGGAGTCGGCGGCGCAGCGGCCGGAACGCTGACCTTTATGTGTGGCGGCACGGCGGAGAGTTTCCAGCGCGCGCACCCCGTCTTGGCCGCAATGGGAAAAAATATCTTCCACGCGGGCGATGCAGGCAATGGTCAGGTTGCCAAGATCGCGAATAATATGCTGCTGGGCATTCACATGATCGGCACGTGCGAGGCTTTTAATCTCGCGGAAAAACTCGGGCTGGATGCGCAGACCTTTTACGATATCGCGTCAACCGCTTCGGGGCAGAATTGGTCCATGACCAGCTATTGCCCAGCCCCTGGCCCAGTGGAAAGCGCGCCGTCCAATCGCGAGTATGAGGCTGGCTTCGCCGCCGCGATGATGTTGAAAGATTTACGTTTGGCGCAATCCGCTGCGCAATCCGCGAAAGCCGCCACGCCTCTCGGCGCGCAGGCGATGGCGCTTTACGCGCTGATGGAATCGGCGGGCGAGGAGGGCCTAGATTTTTCCGGCATTATGAAGCTGATCGACGGCTCGCTCTAAGCGCGGATATGTCAGAAGCGACTGTCATCCTCCTCACGCTGATTGCTTATAAGCTGGTCTTACTGGGCGTCGGGTTTTGGGCTTCGAAACGGGTCGCATCAGAGCGGGATTATTTTCTCGCTGGTGGCGGCCTAGGGGCGTGGACAGCGGGGCTGTCCTATGCAGCGTCCACAAGTTCCGCTTGGGTTCTGCTGGGCTTTACAGGCGCCGTCTTTTCAAGGGGCCTCGTCGCGTTATGGCTCCTGCCCGGGATTTTCGGGGGCTACGTCATGACATGGCTCATCATGGGCCCGCGTTTGCGCGCAGAAACCGCAGAACGCGGACATCTGACGATTGTAGATTTTATCACGGACGGTTTTTCGCCACAGATAAAGCGCGTCACGGGCCTCCTCTGCGCGGCACTCATCCTGTTTTGTTTCGTCTTTTATATTTCCAGCCAATTCCAAGCGGCGGGGAATGCGCTCTCCGATGCATTCGGATTGGGTGTGGTCGAGGCGGTCTGTCTCGGCGCGTTGGTGATTATTATCTATTGCGTCTTGGGCGGGTTTTGGGCTGCCAGCGTGACGGACGCCTTGCAAGCGGGCGTGATGGTGCTGGCCTGCGTCGCCGTGCCGCTGGCAACACTCTCAGCAGCTGGCGGGTGGAGCGGGGTAGGCGAGGCGCTGAACGCCGTGCCCGATAAATATTTCAGCCTGACCGAAGGCGCGGGCGGTATGGCGGGCATTGGCATCGCTATGGGCTTGTTGGGTACGGGGCTGGGCGCGCTGGGTCAGCCGCAACTGCTCAACCGGATTATGGCCGTAAGATCCAATCGAGAACGGCTCCGCGCGGCGAGCATTACGATTGGCTGGGGCATGATTATTTATTCTGGCCTCGTGACGCTAGCGCTGTCGGCGCGGGCGTTGAATGTCGAGACCAATGGCGAAGCTTTATTCTTTGCTGCGGCCCGCGCCTATTTGCCGGCGGTGCTGGCGGGCATCGTCATTGCGGCCGTGCTGTCGGCCGTTATGTCGACGGTGGACAGCCTGCTCCTCGCGGCTGCCTCTGCCGTGTCACATGATAGCGGGATGCGGTTTTCCAATCCCCTGCTGGCCGGGCGTTTAGCGATGGTTGGGGTTGCCGTGTTTGCCGTTCTGCTGACGCTCTTGCTGCCGAAGGATATTTTCTCGCGCGTGCTGTTCGCTTGGGTCGCTTTGGGGGCCGCGTTTGGACCCGTGATCCTGCTGCGTTGTCTAGGCTGGCGGTTCGACGGACGCGCCGTTTTTGCGGCAATCGCGATGGGCTTCGCGATTGCCGTCATCAGCTATAACATCCCCGGACCTATTGCAGAAATCTTCGAGAAATGGGTCAGCTGGCTCGCCGGACTTGCGATCCTATTTTTCGGCCGTCGCTAGAGCTTCCGCACGGAGCTTTTTCTTGTCGATTTTCCCCACGGGCGTGAGCGGGATTGCGTCAATAAAGACGATCCGCTTGGGGACTTTATACGCCGCCATATTCTTGCGGAAAAACGCAATTAATTCCTCTCGTAAATCCGCTTCAGACTGGCTCGCATATTCCGGCGCGCGTTGGACATAGAGATTGACAATATCATTACCCGGACGGCGCGTGTCAGGCGCGCCAATAATGGCTAACTCCGCGATTTGGGGCAGGGCTTTTAACTTGTCCTCGACCTCGACGGAAAACACCTTAAACCCGCCTACAATCAACATATCTTTGGCGCGGTCACAGAGGAAGATATAACCGTCTTCATCCATATAGCCGACGTCGCCTGTGTACATCCAGCGCTCGCCATCGATCTCTCGCATGGCGCGAGCACTTTCCTCGGGTAGGCCAAGATAACCTTTCATGAGCTGCGGCCCAGCGGAGCAAATCTCGCCGACCTCGCCTAGCGGCATATCTTTGGTTCCGGTTTCGACATCGCGAATCCGAATCTGCGCGCCAGCGCAGGGGATGCCCACACTGCCGATTTTCGGTGCGGCAACCGGGTTGGAGGTGTGGCACGGTCCGGTCTCCGTCATGCCAAACACGTCGCAGACAAGCGGCTTTCCGAAGAGATCATTCAAGGCGTTGTAGGTCGATTGCGTCATCGGCGCGGCACCAGAGGTCGCCATTTTCAGACGTGAGAAATCTAGCTTTGCAAATTTAGGATTGGCGACCAGCATGTCATAGAGCGCGGGCACAGCGGCGATCCGCGTCGGTGGGCGCGCGGCAATCGCATCGCAAATACGGTCCGTATCGCGCGGGTCTGGCAAACACTCATAAGAGGCTCCTGACACGACGGCCATAAGGCAGAAACACAGCCCGGCAATGTGAAAGAGCGGGAAAGCCGAAACGTAGATTTCTTCGCCAATATCCAAGGCGGGCGCGAGAGCGAGAACTTGTATGGGATTGTGCATCAAAGTCTGGTGCGAGAGCTCTGCGCCTTTCGGTTTGCCTGTCGTACCGCCAGTATATTGAATCATAAATGTATCGGTCGGGTCGACGGAGACATTTTCGAATTGCTCAGAGCGTCCTGCAACGAATTCCGTAAAGCGCAGCGTTTTGACACTCAATGCGGGGAGGGTGGTCTCTGGCGCGTCTAATGTGTCGCGCGGCCCACAGATCACGACAGCTTTCAAACAGTTTGGCGCATCCATCGCGGTCAGGACGGGCGCGAGGGCTTCAAAGCTGATCAGCACACTGATTTTGGCATCACCAACTTGATGAGCAAGTTCTGGTGGAGCGAGCAGCGGTGAGACGCCGGAACCTGTTGCACCGAGTTTGGAGACAGCAATTAGGCTGAAATAATATTGCGGCAGGTTCGGCAAGTGAAAGCCAACAACATCGCCGCGTCCGACACCTAGGTCGCGCAATGCATTGGCTAGACGATTGGCTTCAGCCTCGACCTGCGCATAGGTCCAGCTGCGCATCATAAAGTGTAGAGCCGGTGCATCTGGACGTGCGCTAACGTGTTCGGACAACAAATCGGCAAGCGTTTGGTTGGCGGGCGACGTGACCGTAATGCCGAGTTTTTCGTAAGTGGCGGACCAAGGATGAGTCATATTATTTCCCTCTAAAGACGGGTTTGGTTTTTGTCAGAAATGCGCCGATGGCGGCTTTCGCATCATCACTGCGGACGGCTTTATTCTGATATTCAGATTCCAGTCGCGCCGTGTCAGCCTGTGAAGACGTCTGCGCCGCGCGCAGGATTTTCTTGGTGTAGCGTAGGGACAGCGGCGCTCGCTCAGAGAGTTCCGCGGCCCAGTCTGCGGCGGCTTGGGGCAGGGCGTCTGCCGCGACGACCTTGTTCACGAGGCCCAGTTCCCGACAGGTAGCCGCGTCCAATTTAGTGCATTCTGCGATGGCTGCGAAAGCCCGTTTATAGCCCATATGCTGGAGGAAGAACCAACTCGCCGCGCCGTCGGGGACGAGGCCGATATTCGCAAAGGGCGAGAAGATATAGGCGCTGTCGCTCATGATCGCGAGATCTGCGCCGAGTGCCAGACCGAGCGCCACGCCACCCGCCGCGCCATTGATCGCGGCAATGTAAATCTTGTCCGATCCCGTCACCGCATCGACGAGGGGTTTGTAATCCGTCACGGAATTATCATAGGGTTGGCCGGAGAGGTTCTGCCCCACTTCCGAGAGGTCCGTGCCAGAGGAAAACGCCCGTCCCGTCCCCGTCAAAACGACGATGCGAATATCCGCGTCGGTTTCGGCCTTTGCAAACGCGTCGCCTAGCTCGGCACGCGTTTGCGCGTTCATAGAATTCATGGCGCGTTCGCGGTCTATACGGATCGTCGCGACGTGGCCGTCCGTGCTATAGATCACATGAGGGTCGGTCATGGCGTGTCCTAGTTCAATGGGCTTTGATAGTTCTGGCTGAACACATCGCGGCCAATGATATATTTCATGATCTCTGAACTACCCGCCAGGATGCGGTTGACCCGCGCGCCGGTGAACATTTGGCAAATCTCATATTCCTGCATATAGCCCGCTCCGCCGTGGAGCTGTACGCCGAGATCGACCATGCGCCATTCTATCTCGCTGCCTTGCAGTTTGGCTTTCGCGGCGAGGTTCGCCGTCAGCAGGCCTTGATTGTGGAGCTTTACGAGGTGGTCGATATAGACTTGGAAAATCTCGATCTCCGTGTCCATCTCGGCCATTTTAAACTCAGTGTTCTGCATTTTGGATAGCGGTTTGCCGAAAACTTGCCGCTCCATCGTATAGTCGCGTGTGATGTCGAACGCGCGACGGGCAGAGGCGACATAACCCGCGCCTGCGATCAGGCGCTCTTCGGCGAGACCTTCCATCAAATGCACAAAGCCCATGCCGGGCGTGCCGAGGATGTTGTCTTTCGGGATGATGACGTCGTCGAAGAAAAGCTCCGCTGTGTCCTGCGCGGGGAGGCCCATTTTTTTGAGGTTTTGACCGCGCTTGAAACCCTCCATCCCGCGCTCGACAATGCAGAGCGCCATGGCGTGCGGGTTGGGCGGGGCGTCCGCCCCTTTGGGAATATATTTTGCGGCGACGATGACGACATCCGCGTTGATGCCATTGGAAATATAGGTCTTGGACCCGTTCAGGATCAGATGATCGCCTTGGTCGCGCGCGGTTGTGCGCATGCCCGACAGGTCTGATCCCGCGCCCGGTTCTGTCATCGCAACGGCCAGGATGCTCTCGCCCGACACGGCTTTAGGCAGGAAGCGCTCGCGCTGTTCCTCATTGCCGATATTCTGAAAATACGGTCCGACCAGGCGCGAGTGTAGCGTGGCGAAAAACTCCGCCGTGCCCGCGCGCGCGGCTTCTTCGATGATGATCTGCTCCCAGCGGAAATCCGTGTCGCCAAGGCCACCATATTTCTCGTCCGGCCAGATCATCAGCATCCCGCGTTCGCCCGCTTTGCGAAAGGCACTGCGGTCGACGATGCCAGCTTCGCGCCAGTCATCCATGTGCGGTTTGATCTCTTCCTCTAGGAAGCGGCGGTAAGATTGGCGGAACAGCGTTTGTTCCTGCGTGAAATCGCGCATGAGATATCCCCGAATGTCTGGCGTCTTTGACGCTCCTTGCCTCTGTCGTAAGAAGCGCGCCGCATCCGGTCAACGCACCATTGGCCGCAGGCCGCCTGAACGCCAGCTAAATGAGCTTTGGCGATTTTCCGCACTCTCCTTTTGCACCCCCTTGCGCCTCCCTATATAGGGCGCGAGACGAAACCCTGAGGAGGGACCCCCATGCTTCTGACCATGATGAAATCTAAGATTCACCGCGCGACAGTGACGCAAGCGGATCTGCACTATGAGGGATCGATTTCTATCGATACCGATCTGCTGGAAAAGGCGAATATCTTGCCCAATGAACAGGTCGACATTCTGAACATCACGAATGGTGAAAGATTCACGACCTATGCGATTTCTGCCCCACGCGGTTCTCGCACATTTGGCCTGAACGGCGCAGCCGCCCGCCGTGTGCAGCTGGGCGACCGGATTATTATTATCACATATGCTCAAATGGAAGCCGAGGCCGCCAAGGACTATGTGCCGAATGTTGTCTTGCTAGATGCAGACAATGGTATTCTCGGCGACTAGTTCTCGATCGCGTAGCTTAGGTTCACACGAACGCTGAGCGTCTGCTCGCCTGCGCTAATCGGGGTTGAAGCTTGCCCCATGTCTGCGCGGGCGCTCATCATCACGGGGCGCGGCACAGCTGCGCCGCCACCACTTTCATTCAAACTCATCAGCGGGCCGAGTTTCACACCGGCTGCGGTTGCCATGGCTTCGGCCTTGGCTTTGGCCTCTGCAATCGCCTCCATGCGGGCTTGGTCGCGGGCGGCTTTCGGGTCTTTGACGGTAAAGCGGACTTGATTGATGTTATTGACGCCCGCGCGGACGAGGGCGTCCAGCATAGGCCCGACCTGATCCAGATCATCGGCTTTCACCGTGACGGTATTGCGCGCTTCATAGCCCGTGATCGTCGGCTTGCGGCGGTCGCGATAATCATATTGCGGTTGCAGGGACAGCTGGCTGGTCGTGATATTCGTGCGCGGGATATTGGCAGCCTCCAGCTCATCAAAAACGGCTGTCATGGCGGTGGCATTGCCCATCATGGCTTCGCGTGCAGTTTTGCCCTGCTGCACGACGCCAGCGCTGACGATGGCGCGATCTGGTGCAACATCGACTTCCCCGACGGCTGAGACATTCAACTGTGCCAGCGGCACATTGCCAGAGGTGATATAGGTCGGCGCGCCGGGATTGCAGGCCGTGAGCAAAAGCGCAGAGCTCAGAAGGGCGATTTTATACATGCGAGTGTCTCCAAATGAATATGGACACGCTAAGGCGCAGCCCCTTGCGTGGCAAGCAGGTCTGCGCGACAACTCCCCTATGGATTTTCAGGGACGCACCATTTTCATTACAGGCTCAGCACGGGGGATCGGGCAGGCGCTCGCCGTCGCACTGGCCGAGGCAGGGGGCACGATCATCGGTTGTGACTTGCACGCACAAACAGAGACAAAGACAAAGCTGGGCGAGGCCTATCACGAATTGATCGGGGATGTGTCTGACCCCAAAGACGCCCAACGTTTGGTCGCAGAGGCAATTGAGATCGGGTTTAGCGTCTTGATCAATAATGCTGGCGTGGCCCCGTCCGGCGACTATGCACAGACGGATTTCGCACGGTGGAAAACGGCGATTGATGTCAATGTCACCGGCCTGATGGCGATCACTCACGCGGCTTTACCACATCTCTTGGCCCAGCCTTCTGCGAAAATCGTCAACCTGTCGTCCGTCGCGGGCTGCGTCGGGGCGCCGGGTATGGCGGCTTATTGCGCGTCAAAGCACGCGGTTGCGGGTTTCACCTCCGCGCTAGATCTGGAATTAGACGGGACGGGCCTTAGCGTGATGAGTGTGCATCCCTCGATGGCGCGCACGCGTATGATCGACGGCGTTGCAGAGCCAAAGCTCCTACCAATTATCGAACCAGATGATGTTGTGCAGGCCATTTTGAAAGGCATTCGTCGTGACAAACGCCGCGTGTTTGTGCCGGGTCGGATGCGCGCGTTGGTCGATGTGCTGCCGCGCTTGTTCCCGCACATAACGCGCCGCACGCTCTTGGCGGATCCGAATGCGCGTGGCTGGCTGCACGCAGATAAGCGCATTCCGAAGTCATGAGTTGGCAAGCCGAATTAGATGAACTCGCGCGGCGGAAAGCCATGGCGTTGGAAATGGGGGGCGAGGCGAAGCTCGCCCGCCAGAAAGCACGAGGCAAACTCAACGCCCGTGAACGATTAGAAGCTTTACTGGATTTCGACGGGTTCGATGAAATTGGCGCACTAGCGGGGAAGGGTGAGTACACGCCCTATGGTGAATTAATTCGCTCTAGCGCCTCGAATTTTATTTTCGGACGCGGGCGAATTAATGGCCGGACGATTGTTGCGACAGCAGATGATTTCACAGTCCGTGGGGGCGCAGCCGATGCCTCTGTCCATCGCAAGTTCATGCTGGCCGAGCAGATGGCGAATGAGCTGCGACTCCCGATTATCCGTATGATCGACGGCACGGGCGGCGGCGGGTCGATTAAAATGCTGGAAGATTTGGGCCATACCTATGTGCCGTATGTGCCGGGCTGGGGCACAATTGCAGCCAACTTGAAAACCGTGCCCGTCGTATCTCTGGCTTTGGGTCCTACGGCCGGATTGGGCGCGGCGCGCGTCGTCGCTTCGCATTATTCCCTCATGGTCAAAGGGCTGTCACAAGTCTTCACCGCGGGTCCACAAGTCGTTGCGGCGCTGGGCGAAAACCAAGACAAAGAAAGTCTCGGCGGTAGCCACATCCACACGCGCAATGGCACGGTCGATGATGAGGTCGCAGATGAAGCGGAAGCCTTCGCGCGGGCGCGGAATTTCCTGTCATATTTGCCGGACCATGCGGGCGGGGAATTAATTAAAACCAAATCGAAAAAACCAAAAGACAAAGGCATTGATCTGCTCTCCATCGTGCCGCGTGATAAAACGAAGGCCTATAATATGCGGCACGTATTGCGCGCGCTGGTCGATGGGGACAGCCTGTTTGAAATGGGTCGCCATTGGGGGCGCGCTTCGATTACGGCCTTTGCACGGATTGAAGGCTGGCCCGTCGCGGTGCTGGCGAATGATCCGACATTCCTAGGCGGCAGTTGGACAGCTGACGCGGCGGAAAAGACCCAACGCTTTGTCGAATTGGCGAATCTCTTTCGTCTTCCCGTCATTAATCTCGTCGACAGCCCAGGCTTTATGATCGGGCTGGAAGCAGAAAAAACAGGCACAATCCGCCGCGGTGTTAACGCCATGAACGCGGTCTATGCCAGCCAAAGCCCGTGGGCGACGATGATCATTCGCAAGGCCTATGGCGTGGCAGGTTCGGCTATGTCCAATGCGGAACGCTTTCCCTACCGTGTGGCGTGGCCCAGCGGCGATTGGGGCAGCTTGCCAATCGATGGTGGAGTCGAGGTCGCCTATCGCTCGGAGCTAGAAGCCGCCGATGACCCCAATGCGGAGCTGGCGAAAATCAAAGCACGCCTCGCCAATGTGACTTCGCCCTTCCGCACGGCAGAAGCCTTTGGCATTGAGGATATCATCGACCCGCGTGA
>CAYPWW010000002.1:5240-7878 GCA_964414555.1 uncultured Algimonas sp. | reverse complement strand
CTTAAACTAACCCGCGATCCGTCCCGCAAACTTTGTCCCAAAAGCGGAAATATAGGCCGTAATTTCCTTTGAATTTTGTGTGATGCAGATTGTGGTGACTGGCCGTGATAATGTGCCGTCCCCACCAGCCTTTGATCCAGCTGTCGGGATAGACCTCCCAACCGGCGTGATTGAAAACGGAATTAATTGTCATCAACATTAGGATCAGCAGCGCCACCCCAACATGTATCGGTAAGACGAGGGCGAGCACGGGCAGCAGCCAAGCGGAACTGACGGCCTCTATCGGATCAAAGGAAAAACTCGCCCAAGGCGTTGGCTGGACGCTGCGGTGATGTCCCGCATGGGTGTGCGTAAAGAGCTTTCGATGATGCATGATCCGGTGGGTGAAATAAAACCACGTGTCCTGCACAAATAAATAGATCAACCCGCTGATTGGCAGCCAGAGCCATCCATGCGCCGTTTCAGGTTTCGAAGAATACATCGCCGATCCACCCGCTTTCCAGATTTCCAAAACAACTGCCGCGGGCAGGGCATAAATAAAGGCACTGATAACAGACAGGCGAATTTCATTACGGATCGTCTCGCGCGTCGGCTCACGCTTTGAGAGGCGTCGCGCTTTTCGCGGGTCCCGCTTCCACAACATGTGATGGATCGGCCAGACGATCGCGAAATAACGCGCAATGATAATCGCGGTAAACGCCAGATAGGTCGCCACCGTACTCCACAGCGGGATCGGTGCGAGATTGAATATGTCTCCCCAATTCATATCTAGCTGATAAGACTATCGAACCAGTCCGTGAATGCGGCTTTTTGGTCATCGGAGAGGTGCACACCCAGCTTTGTCCGTCGCCACATGATATCATCGGCACGGGTCGCATATTCATGGCCGATCAGATAGCGTGCCTCGGCTTCATAGAGGCCTTCGCCAAAGTGACGGCCCAGATCAGGTTGCGTCTCTCCGTCCCCAAGGATCAGCGTGACGCGCGTGCCATAAGCGTGGCACAGCCGCAGTAGCAGCCCCGTATCTAGCGCCGGATAACGGGCTTGCATTTGTGTAAAAAACGCGTCGAAATCTGCATTCAGAATATCGCCGCCGGGTAGGCTTGCGCTCTCTGTCCAACCATCGTCTTCGACGCCGAGGAAGGGCGAGATTTTCTCCATGGCATGTTCTGCCAACTTGCGAGACGTCGTGATTTTGCCGCCATAAATAGAAAGGAATGGCGCGCCCTGGACGAACTCTTCGATGTCTAAAACATAGTCGCGCGTGACGGCAGAGGCGTCTTCGGACTTATCGTCGTAAAGGGGCCGCACGCCGGAATACGTCCACGTGACATCCTCAGACGTGATGTCTTTAGACAGATATTCAGAGGCAGCGTCACAGAGGTAATCAATCTCTTCTTGGCTGATTTTCACAGGTCCTTCAGATGGATCATAGGGCTGATCCGTTGTCCCGATTAGCGTGTAATCCCGCTCGTAGGGGATGGCGAAAATAATCCGGTTATCGGCGTTCTGGAAAATAAATGCGAAGTCGCCGTCGAATAGTTTTTTCGTGACGATATGTGAGCCTTTGACAAGCCGCACGGATTGTTCGTTTTTCTGACGCTGGATCTTTTGCAGAACGTCATCCACCCACGGCCCTGCGGAATTGACGACGGCGCGGGCGGTGATAGTTTTTGTTTCGTCGCCAGAGCGGATGTCTGCGCTGTATCCTCCGTCCGTTTTTTCAATCGACAGTACTTCTGTTCGCGTTCGGATATCAGCGCCGCGATTGGCGGCATCGACGGCGTTTAGGACGACAAGGCGGGCGTCTTCGACCCAGCAATCGGAATATTCGAACCCCTTTTTGAGACGGTCTTCCAAAATGCCTGCGAAGGGGGCTTTGTGAAGATCGACGGTTTCCGTCCCGGGTAATTTATCGCGACCGCCAAGGCTGTCATATAGAAACAGTCCCGCGCGCAACATCCATGCCGGACGTAAGCCTTTGTCATAAGGCAGGACAAACCGCATTGGCCAGATAATATGCGGCGCAGCCCGCAATAACACTTCACGTTCGATCAGCGCTTCTCGCACCAAACGGAACTCGTAATATTCCAGATAACGCAACCCGCCATGGATCAGTTTTGTCGAGGAAGAGGAGGTGTGATTGGCCAGATCATCCCGCTCACACAACAAAACGGACAGGCCGCGACCGGCCGCATCTCGCGCAATCGCGGTCCCGTTAATGCCACCACCGATGATAAGAAGATCGTAATTCATAGATGTTCCATAACCTTGTTCTTATCACTTTCCCACAAGATATAAGTGCAATTACTTGTGTTCCGGCGGAACGATCGTAAGTAGAGAATACATAAATATCTAAATCTATGTGGGGGCGCATGATGGTAGACGTTGAATTTAAAAAGTCTGGTACGACCAGATCGGATGCCATGACGGTACGTTTGGTTGAACGCACGCGTTGAGATGCTTTACAGCTAAGGTTTGAAAATAATCGTGCCGGAGTTGGGATGGAAGCCGGCCTCAAGCACGAGCTTTATTGGGAAATATACGGCGCTGGTGGTGATACGCTGACTGTAAAGACGCTGTATGATGGGGTTGAAAATACGATCCTGAATAAGGCAAAAATCCCATCTGGAAAATC
>CAYPWW010000002.1:0-5140 GCA_964414555.1 uncultured Algimonas sp. | reverse complement strand
GTTGGCGGAGGGGCGTCTTAGATGGCCGCCTTTTTCAAGAGACGAACTTTCGGGATTGTTCTGGGCCTGACGGGGCTTCTAACAGCAACAGCATCTGCGACTGAACCGCTTCAGCCAGCGCAACTTGATCTTCAAACGGGTTTTGCGGGCAGCGGTTTCACCTTGGAAAGCAATAGTAAGTCCAGCCAAGTCGCCATCGCGATCGGACGAAAATATGACGTGCTTTCCGAACGGCGCCAATCTTCCAACGCGTTCACTTTGAAATTTTCTACGCCGATTACGGATAAACCTGACAGTGCTGGGCAATTCGTAACGGACTCGGGCTTACCCGCCAGTACAGCCATCGAATTTGGATTTCAGGGCACATCGAAAAAACGCATAAAGCGCACGATTACAGCCGAAAGATCCTAAGCGCTTGACGCGATTGCTCGCCAGAACTGCACGGACCGCGCTTTGACAGATGCGTCTAAAAAAGCCTGTATGGCCAAGGAAAACCCAATTGATTGGGAGAAATATCTTTCCTCCGAACAGTATGCAGAGCTCTTTGATAATGAGCATTTCGACTCGCCGATCTACCTTTATGGTTTGTCTGGATCCGTAGGATTTGATGATTTCGCTGTTAAGAATTTCACAGATTTCGAATCCGAGACGGTTGATCGCACGCCTTTTGGGGCGTCAGCATTTTTTGGCGTTTCTCCTAATTCTAGTGCGCTTTATCTCGGCGCGGGGGTTCAATATCGCGTGCAATATAAATCTGCCGATTCCCGCACGATTTGCCCAGACGAAGTCGCGGATGAGATGCTACCTGATAATCTGACGGAGTGTTTTTCTGGGGCATTCGCAAATCCCAACAAGGATAAAGATGCCACAATTTTTGGTGTGGCTCGACGGCAAGTGGACCTACCTCTAGGTGCAGGGGCTGCGCTTCCTATCGGGGTGGAGCTAAAAGTGGCGTATGATGCCGAAGATAAAGTATTCGGTGTGAGCGCGCCGCTATATCTTCTCTCAAATGCTGACGGTGCTTTGCGCGGCGGCGTGCGCGTCGATTGGCAAGAAGACAAAGATGTCAAACTGGGCGTCTTTGTCTCCAGTGCCTTCAGCCTTTTTGACTAGAGTTTTTCCTCTACGTCTCTTGGGCGAATAATTTGCAGTTGCGCTTTTCCTGAGGCAAGCACGGTCCATGACCCAAGTTGCCTCTCAAGCCATTCTCGCAATCGATCAGGGTACGACGTCGTCCCGGACGCTTGTTATCTCACCGGGTGGCGAGGTGCTGTTCACCGCGCAGGAAGCCTTCCAACAGATTTACCCGCAAGACGGCTGGGTAGAGCATAACCCTGAGGCGATCTGGGAGAGTGTTTTATCCACGCTGAAACAGGCCTATGCATTTGCGCAGGTAGAGGCTCTAAACATTGCCGCGATTGGGATCACGAACCAACGCGAAACGACGCTCGTCTGGGACCGAAAAACGGGCGAGTGTCTTTACAATGCGATTGTTTGGCAAGATCGCCGTACGGCAGAAGATTGCCAAGCGATGTCGGAAACCATGCCCGTAGAGGATCTACAGGCGAAGACGGGCCTGTTGCATGACCCCTATTTCTCTGGCTCGAAAATCGCGTGGATTTTGGATCATGTCGCGGGCGCACGGGACACAGCCGAAGGTGGCGATCTGTGTTTCGGTACGGTGGATAGCTTTTTGATCTGGCGACTGACGGAAGGTGCGCGTCATGTGACAGATGCGACGAATGCTAGTCGAACGAACCTGTTTAATATCCATCATCAGCGTTGGGATGATGCGTTGCTGTCTCTCTTTAACGTTCCGCGCACAGGCCTGCCGGAGGTGCTGGATTGCGCGGATGATTTCGGAATGTGTACGGTGCTGGGCGAGGCTATTCCGATCTGCGGCGTTGCGGGCGATCAACAGGCCGCAGCCATTGGCCAAGCCTGTTTCAAAGCGGGCGATATTAAATCGACTTATGGCACTGGCTGTTTCGTCATTTTGAATACGGGGACGACAGCGGTCTTGTCCAAGAACCGGCTGCTGACAACAATCTGTTACCGCTTAAACGGCGCGGCGACCTATGCGCTGGAGGGCTCGATCTTTATGGCAGGTGCGTCTGTGCAATGGCTGCGAGATGAGATGAAACTCATTGAAGATGCTGCGGAAACACAAGCCGTCTGCGAAGGGCTACAGAGTACAGATGGCGTCTATCTAGTTCCCGCTTTCACAGGACTGGGTGCGCCGCATTGGGCTCCAGATGCGCGGGCGGCGGTCTTTGGCATGACGCGCGGAACAGGGCGCGATCACCTGATCCGTGCGACCGTCGAGAGCGTGGTCTATCAAACGCATGATCTCCTCCAAGCGATGGCAGGCGACGGCGTCGCGCCGAGTGCACTTCGCGTGGACGGCGGGATGAGCGCCAATGATTGGATGTGCGCCGATCTCGCTAATATCCTGGATATCGAGGTCACGCGCCCCGCCGTTTTGGAAACAACGGCCCTCGGCGCTGCCTATCTGGCGGCGCTGGGTGCGGGGCTTTTCGATAATCTCGAAGATGTCGCAAAACAGTGGAAAGCCGAGCGGAGCTTCACACCAAATATGCCCGCAAAAACGCGGCAGAGCCGTCTTGCAGGTTGGACGAAATATGTGCAGAAGCTGCTGGCCTGAAAACTCTGGTCTTCGGGGGGTTAGCTCAATTGGTTAGAGCCGTCCGCTCATAACGGATTGGTTGGGGGTTCAAGTCCCTCACCCCCTACCAAGATTTTCCGGAATCTAGCTAAATTAGCGTTACCTACCAGAGCTCTCTAGCCATTGGTCACGGGTTGTCCAATTAGCCTTCCAGCCATTTCCCTTGGTGAAAATTCCACGCGCTTCGAATGATGCCCTCGAGGTCCGAATATTTTGGCTCAAAGCCGAGAACTTCGAGCGCGCGGCCTTCGTCGGAATACAGACGCGGCAGGTCGCCTGCGCGGCGGGGGGCGTCTTCATGGGGCACCGTATGCCCTGTCACTCGGCCTATGGTGGCTAAGATTTCGCGATTGCTCGTGCCAATACCTGTGCCGATATTGACTTCCGCCTGCGTCAGTCCTGCTGCGAGATATTTCAGTGAGAGAATATGCGCCCGCGCAATATCATTGACGTGAATATAGTCCCGAACACAGGTTCCGTCGGGCGTATCATAATCCGTCCCGAAGAGTTTAAGCGGCCCACGCTTTCCGGCGGCGGCCTGTAAGGCGATCGGAATGAGGTGCGTTTCGGGGTCGTGTTCCTCACCGATCTCTCCGCTTTCATCCGCGCCGCTGGCATTGAAATATCGCAGCGTCACATAAGCGAGGCCATACGCTTTGTGGTAGCTCTGGATCATATGCTCGATTGCAAGTTTGGTTTTGCCATACACAGACGTCGGCAATTGCGGATCAGTCTCTGCAATCGGCATTTTTTCCGTCTCGCCATAGGTCGCGCACGTAGAAGAGAAAATCAGCTGATTAATCTCAACCGCTCGCATCGCGTCTAGGAGCGTCAAAGCACCCAAGACATTGTTTGAATAAAACCCGGATGGATCGCGTTCACCGATCCCAACTTCGATGGACGAGGCAAGGTGGACGACACAGCGCGCGTCCGGCCAGCGCGAGAGTGCGGCGACAAGCGCGTCTTTGTCGCGAATATCGACGGTCTCCAGCGGACCCCATTTAACGGCGTGTCGGTGGCCGCAAGATAAGTTATCGATCGTGATAGGCCGTCCGCCCCGCGCGGCAATCATCTTGCAAACATGCGCGCCAATATAGCCGGCACCGCCGACAATGATGATGTCGAGACCTGTGAGGTCATGGTGGTCTGCAGGGTCTTGGCTCATACCTGCACACCCTGTTCCGAAATGCGCAGAAAAACAACGCCCGTCGCAAACGCAGCTTTCTATAGCTGTGTAAGGATCAGATGGATGCAACAAACCTGCTGGGCGCGGGCAGCTTAACCGCGCTTCGCGCTTGCGTTTCTCCCGCTCCCGCGTAGGGACGCGCGCATGTTGACGATTTCCGATCTTGATTATGCGGTCCAAGGCCGCCCGCTCTTCCGCAAGGCCTCTGCCTTTATCGCGGCTGGGTGGAAGGTCGGGTTGATCGGGCGCAATGGCACGGGGAAGTCCACGCTGCTGCGCCTCATCCGCGAAGAGATCGAAGAGCCGACAAAAGATGCCGCGATCAAGTTGAACAAGGGCGCGCGGCTAGGCTGGGTCGCGCAAGAGGTCGCCGCGACCGATGACACGATTATGGATGTCGTGCTGGCGGCGGATACGGAACGCGCCAAGCTGATGGCGGCCAGTGAGACAGAAACGGATCCGGATAAGCTGGGCGAGATTTACGAACGCCTGACGACGATGGATGCGTGGAATGCCGACACGCGCGCCGCGATTGTTCTCGCCGGTCTGGGGTTCAGCCAAGATGATTTTCACCGGGCTACGAAAGAGTTTTCCGGCGGTTGGCGCATGCGCGCCGCGATTGCTGGTGTGTTGGTTAGTGAGCCGGATGTGCTGCTGCTGGACGAGCCGACGAACTATCTCGATCTGGAAGGCGCCGCATGGCTAGAAGGCTATATCCGGCGCTACCCGCATACAGTCATCATGGTCAGCCATGACCGCGAAATGCTGAACCGATCTGTGACCCATACGCTGGCGCTGGAACATCAATCGCTGATGCTGACGCCGGGCGGGTATGATGATTGGATGACTCTGCGAGCTGCGAAAACGGCGCAACTCGCCGCGGCTAAAGTTAAACAAGATAAAGAGCGCGAACATCTGCAAGCCTTTGTGGACCGCTTTAAGGCGAAGGCCTCAAAAGCGCGCCAAGCCCAGTCGCGCGTGAAAATGCTCGAGAAGATGCAGGACATCGCGATCCCGATTGCGGAACGTTGCACCCCGTTCCATTTCCCAGAACCCAAGGGCAAGCTGGCTCCGCCGATGCTACAGCTGGAAAATGCTGATCTGGGCTATGGCGCAGAGGCTAAGATATTGTCCAATGTCAGTTTACGTCTCGACCCGGATGACCGTGTCGCGATTGTAGGTGCGAACGGGCAGGGGAAAACGACCTTGGTCAAATCCATCGCCCAGCGCCTCCCGCTCATGGACGGCGAACGCAAAGCATCTAACGC
>CAYPWW010000001.1:67271-110087 GCA_964414555.1 uncultured Algimonas sp. | reverse complement strand
GATTGGGCAGACTGCCCGAAATCTGTGCCGCGCGATGTTCAGAAATATCATGCATCAGCGCGCAGACAGCTGCGATCTTGCGTGTGTGGCCACCATTTTCTGGCGCGCCCTCAAACCCATCGGGATATTCTTCGGCGATGAAGGCCGTCGTAATGTCGCCGCGTTCAAACCGTTCATGGTCATAGACCGCTTGCAGGAACGGAATGTTGTGACCGATGCCGTCCAGCTCGAAATTATCCAACGCGACCTTCATCGCGCCCAACGCGACGCCGCGATCTTCACCCCATGTGCAGAGCTTGGCGATCATGGGGTCGTAGAACATGGAGATCTCGCCGCCCTCAAATACGCCCGTGTCGTTGCGGATAATCGCGCCCTCATCCGTCGTGCCCTCTGCGGGCGGGCGGTAGCGTTTCAAGCGTCCGATGGAGGGCAGGAAATTACGATAAGGGTCTTCGGCGTAAATCCGAGACTCCAAAGCCCAGCCGTTAATGCCGATGTCTTTTTGTTTGAGGTTCAGTTTTTCGCCCTGTGCCGAGCGGATCATCTGCTCGACCAAATCCACGCCCGTAATTAATTCCGTGACGGGATGTTCGACCTGCAACCGTGTGTTCATTTCGAGGAAATAGAAGTTGAGGTCTTTATCCACGATAAACTCGACAGTGCCCGCGCTGTCGTAATCCACAGCCTTGGCGAGGGCGATAGATTCTGCGCCCATCGCCTCACGTGTGGCGGCGTCGAGGAAGGGTGACGGGGCTTCCTCGATGACTTTCTGATTGCGGCGTTGAATGGAACATTCGCGCTCGTTCAGGTGGATAACATTGCCGTGCTTGTCGCCGAGAATTTGGATTTCAATGTGGCGCGGTTGCTCGACGAATTTTTCGATGAAGATTCGGTCGTCGCCGAAACTGTTGGCGGCTTCGTTCTTGGAGGACTGGAAACCTTCGCGCGCCTCTGTGTCGTCATAGGCGATGCGCATGCCTTTGCCGCCGCCGCCCGCGGACGCCTTGATCATCACGGGATAGCCGATTTCGTTCGATATTTTGACGGCTTCTTCGGCGTCCTCGATCAAACCCATATGGCCGGGCACGCAGGACACGCCCGCCTCGGCCGCCAGTTTCTTGGAGGTGATCTTATCCCCCATCGCAGAAATGGCGTGCGGGTTCGGGCCGATGAAGGTGATGCCTTTGGCTTTCAGGCGTTTGGCAAATTCGGGGTTCTCCGAGAGGAAGCCATAGCCCGGATGAACGGCGTCCGCGCCAGAGGCCACGATCGCATCGAGGATTTTTTCCATGACGATATAGGATTGGTTCGCGGGCGGCGGGCCAATATGGATCGCCTCATCCGCCATCTCGACATGGAGGGCATTTTTGTCGGCGTCGGAATAAACGGCGACGGTAGCAATGCCCATGCGCCGCGCGGTCTTGATAACGCGACAGGCGATTTCACCGCGATTAGCGATTAGGATTTTTTTAATTGGGGTCATGATGTAATTTGTCTTTTCTGCAGAACACCGGACTCAATTTTTTTCCAATAAAAGTACGAGTAGGGATTAAGTCGACTCTTTCGGTACACCTTACCAAACTCTAGTCTTTTCAGGATTCTCTTTGATAGCCAGTCTATGTCGTAGCCTGCCCACTCTCCAGCGATCGGATTCAACATATTTGTCCAGACTGAAGGTCTAACCTCGTTCCAGAAAATTCCTTCTAATTCTTCTACTTCATATTTGGATTTTGCCGAGACTGAAATAATGTGCTCTAATTCATCTTCAACGCTTGTATCCATCCAGACCATTTGCATCGCATCCCAGACAAGCTTCCGGCCTTCTAAATCTTCGTTGTCTTGAGCCATATCAGTACATTTTACGCCGCCCATCATTACAAGGCTTGTCCTTTTAATTCATCTCGGAATTATACGCTAAACGCAAATTTGGGAGATGGATTACCAGAAAAAGTCCGGCAATGACGATGGAAGGGTGGACGTTCACAACGGCAAATTCCCATGCTTCTTCCAAGGATTGCTCAGCGACTTCTCCTTCGCCAGCGCGAGCGCCCGGCATATCCGTCGTCGTGTCGAGCGCGGCTGAATGACCTCGTCGATATACCCTCGCTCTGCCGCGCGGAACGGAGATAAAAACTTCTCCTCATAATCCGCGACGTGCTCTGCCGTCTTTTCCGCATCATCCAAGTCCTTGCGGTGCAAAATCTCGACGGCTCCCTTCGCGCCCATGACCGCGATTTGCGCGGTGGGCCACGCGTAGTTCACGTCGTTGCGCAGGTGTTTGGGGCTCATGACGCAATAGGCGCCGCCATAGGCTTTGCGCGTGATGACGGTGACTTTCGGGACGGTCGCTTCGCCGTAAGCATAGAGCAGTTTCGCGCCGTGGCTAATCACGCCGCCATATTCCTGATCCGTGCCGGGCAGGAAGCCGGGGACGTCGACGAGGGACAGGATCGGGATTTCGAAACAATCGCAAAAGCGGATAAAGCGCGCGGCCTTGCGGCTGGCATCCGCGTCGAGACATCCGGCCAGCACCATCGGCTGGTTCGCGACAACGCCGACGCTGCGCCCTTCGAGACGGATAAAGCCCGTCAGGACATTCTTGGCGAAGTCCGGTTTTACTTCAAAAAATTCGCCCTCATCCGCGAGCTTCTCGACGAGTTCTTTCATGTCATAGGGCAAGTTCGGATTATCCGGCACCAGCGTATCGAGCGAGCGGTCCTCGCGATCGTGATCGTCATAAAAGGGGCGCACGGGCACGCCTTCGCGGTTGTTCAGCGGCAGGAAGTCAAACAGGCGGCGGATTTCACGCAGGGCTTGCAGGTCATTGTCAAACGCCCCGTCCGCGACGCCGGATTTCGTCGTGTGGGTCTTTGCCCCGCCAAGTTCTTCGGCTGTGACGATTTCATTCGTAACGGTTTTGAGGACGTCCGGCCCCGTCAGGAACATGTAGCTGCTGTCGCGGACCATGAAGGTGAAATCGGTCAGAGCTGGCGAATAAACCGCCCCGCCCGCGGATGGGCCCATGATGACGGAGATTTGTGGGACAACACCTGACGCGAGGATGTTGTTCTGGAATACATCCGTATAGCCCGCCAGCGCGGACACGCCCTCTTGGATGCGCGCGCCGCCGCTGTCTTGCAGGCCGATGATCGGTGCGCCGTGGGTCATGGCCATTTGCTGGACTTTGTTGATCTTCTTGGCGTGGGTCTCGGACAGGCTGCCGCCGAACACGGTGAAGTCTTGCGCGAAGACGAATGTCTTGCGCCCATTGATCGTACCCCAGCCCGTGACGACGCCGTCACCAGCGAGCTTCTTGTTCTCCATGCCGAAATCGGTGGAACGGTGGGTGACGAACATGTCAAATTCTTCGAAACTGCCCGGATCAAGCAGCAATTCGAGACGCTCTCGCGCTGTGAGTTTGCCTTTGGCGTGCTGCGCCGCGATGCGGGCCTCTCCGCCACCCAAGCGCGCTTCCGTCCGACGGGCCTGTAATTGGTCCAAAATCTCGCTCACGCGCCAACCTCTTAGATTCGTTCGATTTTAAGGTTTTCACCCTATTCATGCGGACTGTCATGGCAAGCCGAAACGCGCCTGTCGGACGCCTGAAAGCCGTGCCTGAAGCTTGTTCAATATTTAGGCACATACATTCATGACGGGCTGTCTTGCGCAGACGTCTCTTGCGAACACCGCTCATGCGAGCGCATGAAACACGTGCAAACATATCCTTTTTTAATTTCGTATCAACACCATGAAGATCAACACCTCATATGTTATCGCGGGCGCGCTCCTCTTTGTGGGCGCGATCTGGTTCATCGTGAATAGCTCTGGCGGCGAAGACGCGCCGGTCGGAACGACACTGGCGGAAACGCAACAAGACAACGCCACAGCGATCCCAACCGTGCAAATTCGCACGCTCATCGCGCAGGAACATCCCGATGTGCTAGAGCTCTACGGTCAAACACGTGCCAACCGCGAGGTTTCGGTCAAGGCAGAGACGGCCGGCGCTGTCGTGGCGCTGGGCGTCAGCGAGGGTAAGCGGGTCGCGCGCGGAGATATCCTCTGCCGCCAAGATGTCGATGCGCGTCAAGCTGTCGTCAACCAAGCCAAAGCCAACCTCCGCTCTGTCGAAAGTGACCTGAACGCGGCCCGCGTGCTCGCCGATAAGGGCTACCAAAGCCAAACACGCGTGATCCAATTCGAAGCCCAGCTGGACGGCGCACGCGCTACATTAGAGCAAGCCGAGATTGAAGCGGATAATGTCAACATCCGTGCGCCTTTCGCGGGTATCTGGACCCGACGCGACGCCCAAATCGGCGATTACCTTTCACCGGGACAATCTTGTGGTCATCTTGTCGATCTCAGCCCGCTGAAACTCGACGTGCAGCTGACGCAGCAACAGCTGGGTAATATTGCGCGTGATGATGCCGCAGAAATCATATTGGCGACGGGACAAACTGTTCAAGGCAAAGTCACCTATGTCGATGCGATTGCCGATCCGGGTACGCGGACGTTCCGCACAGAAATCATTCTCCCTAATGAAGACGGACGTTTGCGCGCAGGCGTCACGGGGACTGTTCGCCTGGAGGCAGGTCGTGTCGACGCGCATCAATTGCCGTCACGCGTCCTCACGCTCAATGATGAAGGCGACATTGGCGTGCGCTATGTTGATAATGAAGACCGCGTACGCTTTGCGTCCGTCCGAACCGTTGACGAAACACCCGAAGGCATTTGGGTCACGGGCCTGCCAGAGCGAGTCCGATTGATCGTAGAAGGACAAGACTTCGTCGACATCGGCATGATTGTCGATCCGAACGAAGGTTATGGCACGAACCTTCAGGCGCAGCCTTTAACCGGGATTGCCAGCTCTAGCGCCCAGACCCAGTAGTCCGAGCGTCTCGATGAGCACAAAAGACATGTCCCCTGCCGCGTCCGGATTACCCGGTATCGTCGCCTTTTCGATCCGCAATTGGCGGATGACGCTTGGCATCATGCTGTTCTTTGTGATCGGCGGGCTGATGGCGCTGACGCGCTTGCCGATGGACGCGGAACCAGATGTTCCTGTGCCCTTTATCAATATTCAGGTCGTTCTGCCGGGGGTATCACCCGAGGATGCAGAGCGCCTTTTAGTGCGCCCCTTAGAAACCGAGTTGAAGTCGATTGAAGGCCTAAAAGAAATTCGCGGTGTCGCCGCATTGAACGTCGCCTATGTCACCCTAGAATTTGACATCGACGTCGATGAAGACGTCGCCATGGCAGAGGTCTTGGAAAAGGTTGACCGCGCCCGCGCTGAATTTCCGACCGAAGCCCGACAACCCGTTATCGAGGAAGTCAGCTTCTCTGCCCTCCCTATCCTGACCGTCAACTTATGGGGCGACGCGCCTGAACGCGAACTGCAACGCCGCGCCAAGAACTTACAACGAAAGTTGGAAGCGATCCCGCTTATCTTGGAAGCCAATATTAGCGGTGAACGCACCGATGTTCTCGAAGCCATCGTCGATCCTGCCCGCATGGAAAGCCTCGGCATTACTTTCGATGAAATCTCAGGCGCAGTGGCTCGAAACAATTCTCTTGTCCCGGCTGGCGCCTTGGAAACGGACAGTGGTCGCTTCAATGTGAAATTACCCGGCCTGATCGAAGACCCCGATGACATGGCACAACTCGTCGTGCGGCGCGGCGCGGGCGGCGCGATTGTACGTCTGGGCGACATTGCAGATGTTCGGCGCGGTTATAAAGATCCGACAACACTCGCGCGTTTCAACGGTCGCCCCAGTGTCAGTTTGGAGATCAGCAAACGCCAAGGCGTAAACATCCTAGAAGCCAGTGAGCTGGTCGAGGAACTCGTCAACGCTGAGTCCGCAAAACCCAACTGGCCCGAGACGATCAATGTCACCTACAGTCAATCGCGCTCAGTCTATATTCGCGACATGATGAGCGAGCTTTCGGCATCGATCATCAACGCGGTCGTCCTCGTCTTTATCGTCTGTATCGCAGCGCTTGGCTGGCGGTCTGCGCTCTTCGTCGGCTGGGCGATTCCGGCGAGTTTCCTGATCGCCTTCTTCGGCTTCCTGGTCGCAGGCGAGACCATCAATATGATGATCTTGTTCGGGTTAATCCTGTCTGTCGGGGTGCTGGTCGATAGTGCCATCGTGATCGTCGAATTTGCTGACCGAAAAATGGAAGAAGGCGTCAAACGTTTGGAAGCCTTCAAGATGGCCGGCGAGCGCATGTTCTGGCCGATCATGAGCTCCACCGCGACGACGCTGGCGGCCTTTATTCCGTTACTGTTCTGGGAGTCCACGACTGGCAAATTCATGTCCTATTTCCCGCGCACCATGATCTATGTGCTGTCGGCTTCGACCCTGATGGCGCTGATTTTTCTCCCAACGCTGGGCGCGAAAATCGGGTTTCGACCTAAGAAAACGACGAATGATAATGTCGCCAAACTCTCTGGCGGTGACGGTGATCCGGGCGAAACAACAGGCTTTATCGGCGCCTATGTTCGCCTGATCCAGACCTTGGTGAAATTTCCCCTGATGGTCATGCTCGGCATGGTCATTCTGGCCTTTGCGATCATCAAAATCTTCGGCGCACAGATGTCAGGGCCACCCCCCAAACCCGTCGAGTTCTTCACCCAATCGCCCAGCGAGCAGCTTTACGTTCTCGCCCGCGCGCGCGGTAATAATACGCCAGAGCAATATCTCTCTATCGCGACGGACTTAGAAGCCCGCATCCAGAATATCGCCGGTATCGAGTCTGTCTACACTGTGACAGGCGACGGGGCGGCGGGTGGTGGCGCGCTGAATGGTCCCGCCAATGTCCCCTCTGATACCGTCGTAAAACTCTACACGGAATTGCTGCCTTTCAACGAACGTCGTGGGACGCAAGCCATCCTTGATGATATCGAAATCGCTGTCTCAGGCATTCCCGGCGTCATCACAGAAGTAACCGCCGTGGATCAAGGCCCGCCCATCGGGAAAGATGTTGGCATACAGATCAGCAGTGAAATCCCTGCCGACCTGCGCGCCGCAACCGCTGCCGTGAAAGCGAAACTCGCCAGCATGGACGGGATTATTGATATTGAAGACACGACGCCCCTCCCCGGAATTGAGTGGGAATTTGCCGTGGACCGCGCAGAAGCTGGGCGGCTTGGACTAGATGTGGGTCGGATTGGCGCGGCACTGTCGTTCGCAACCGAGGGCGCGCTGGTTGGGCGCTATCGACCCGTCGATACAGATGAAGAAGTCGACATCCGTATCCGCTATCCCGCCGATGTGCGAACGATTGCGGATCTGGACCGCCTCCGCATTCAAACACCGCAAGGCGCGCTGCCCCTTTCAGCCGTCACAACACGGGTTGCACGCCCGCGTCAGGACAAGATCGAACGTGTCGACCTACAGCCTTATTATGTTGTGCAGGCAAATACGGCGAAGGATTACGCAACCCAAGTTCAGGTCGAAGAATTGACACGTTGGATAGCCGAGGACGCCAACTTCCCGGCTTCCGTTCAAACGAAGTTCTTGGGCCAACAGGAAGAAAACGCTGACGCGCTGGTCTTTTTCAAAGCGGCGGGTCTGGCGATCCTCTTTATGATGAGCGTGATCCTGTTGCTACAATTCAACAGCTTTTATCATGTCTTCCTGACATTGATGGCCGTGATCATGAGCGTGTTCGGCGTCTTGCTAGGGCTCGCCTTCTATCCTTATGTATCGATGATCTTGTCACTAACGGGTGTCATCGCGCTGGCGGGGATTGTTGTGAATAATAACATCGTCCTGATCGACGCCTATCAGCGCTTGCGCGAACGCGGCTATGATGCGGTAGATGCCGCTGTGCGTACGGCCGCGCAACGCCTAAGACCTGTGTTCCTGACGACTCTGACGACAGTCGTGGGTCTGATGCCACTCATTTTGGGTTGGCAGGCAAATATCTTCACGGGCGAGTTTTCGACACGCGGGTCCAGCACATCGGAAATTTGGGCGCCGATCTCTTTCGTCGTGGCGTCGGGTCTCGGTTTCGCGACAATCCTGACCCTGATTGTAACGCCCGTCATGCTGGCCATGCCGACTGTTATGTGGGGCCGGATCAAACGTCTGAAAGCCCTGACCAGCCGGAAGCGCGGACAATCTTCTTCGAAACCTACTCTTCCGGTGGCGGAGCCGGCGGAGTAAATTGCTCTGCGGCATCGGGGGAGAAAATCACCGTGCTTTGCCCACCGCCGCCGATCAACGTTCGTCGTACCTGCCAACGTAAGGGCTGGTAATTGACCGTCAGCGCGCCGCTCTCATCATCTCCACCTGCCAGTGGCGGCAGCAGCGCAAATGGCACCGACAGCAGAATACGCTCATCAGACTCACGCGCGCGGGTCGCAGGAATGAGCTCGGCACGGATTTCATACTCGCCGCGTGGCAGGATGCGCCCGCCGATATAATTCCAACGTCCCCCAAGACCGATGCGGGTCTCACCGATAACGCTGTTCTCTGCGTAGAGCCTCACGCGCCCGGGCACTTCAGATGTGCCAGAAATAATCACCCCGCCCAAATCATCATAATCAATCGCGCCCAATGACAATGGGCCCGATGTCGGCGCGGCACCAAATGGCGATTGAATAATACGCGACGGACCGCCCGGCGCACTGACAAGTACGAGCGCCGGCGCAACGAAATTATCAGTGGCAACCTCTGGCGAATTGGGGACGGGGAGACGGAAGATCGTCTCATCAGAACGAATACTCGGCCCGCCCTCCTCCGTGTAAAGTTGAGCATTTAGCACCATGGGCATTTCGTCGATACCCAACGCAACACTCCACTGACCGTCTTCATCGGCACGCACTTGGTGCAAGCGCTCGCCTTTATCTGTCAGGACAATGACGCCGCCGGGTTCTGCCTCACCCGACAGACGCAAACGCCGGATGCCGCCATCCTCAAACTCGCTGATCTGCCGAAAATTTGCCGGCTGGACGTCTTCTGGAATGATCTCTGTCACCGGGCCGGGATCCGCTAAATCGGAGTCTCCACCGAAATTGACCAAGACATAGAGACCGCCAGACAGCGCCAAGCCCGTCAGAAAAATCCAAAGATAGCGTTTCAACCGCATATTGAAATTTCGCCCTCATACCGTGAAATTGCGAGTCCAAGACTGGCATCCGATATGGCGTGATGTCATAGGCGAGGGCCATACCACAAATGAAAATCTGACAATGGCTGACTCTTCTTTGAATATCTGCGTTTTTTGCGGGTCCTCACCCGGCGTAGATCCGGCACATATCGCATTGGCGACAAAACTCGGCGAAGCGATTGCCGCACGTGGGCATGGTCTGGTCTATGGCGGCGGCGGGCTGGGCCTGATGGGGGCAACGGCGCGGGCCGCACGCGATGGCGGGGCAACAGTCACCGGCATCATTCCGCATTTCCTCAATGCGATTGAACGCACCATCCCAAATATTGAGCATGAGTTTGTAGACGACATGCACGCGCGCAAAATCCGCATGTTCAATCTGGCGGACGCTTTCATCGTCCTGCCGGGCGGTGTCGGGACGTTGGAAGAAGTCATCGAAGTGATGAGCTGGCAACGGTTGAACCTGCATGACAAACCCATCGTCTTCCTTAGTGATACAGGATTTTGGGACAAGCTGATCGAGGTGCTGGACGATATTATTCAGGCCGGTTTTGCACCAGAGACGCTTCATGATGACATCGAGTCAGACGCCAGCATCGAGGCGGCCTTCGCGACGATTGCACGACGCCTGAAAGATGGCCGCGATGCGCAACCTTTAGGTGGGAAGCTCGATAAACTCGAGGACCTCGTTTGAGGCCAGCCTAGACGACCACGCTTGCGAGAATGGCCTGTAGTCCAGCGGCATCCTCTGCATCGAAACTGCCAATCTCTGTCGAGTCGACGTCGAAGACGGCAAATAAGCTGCCATCCGGCGCAAAGACTGGTACAACGATCTCGCTCTGACTGCGGGCGTCGCAGGCGATGTGACCGGGAAAGGCGTGGACATCTTCTACGATCTGAACTTCGCCCGAGCGCGCCGCCGCGCCGCAAACACCGCGCGAAAACGGAATACGCAAGCATCCTAACGTGCCTTGATACGGCCCAATGACCAGCTCTTCAGACTTGGTCGGATCAACGACGTAAAACCCCGTCCAGAAATAATGCTCAAAAGCCTGATGCAGCAAGCAAGACACCGTCGCCATCCGTGCGACCGTGTTGGTTTCACCCTCCAGCACGGCAGCAATTTCACGCGCGGTTTCGGTATAGATTTCAGCTTTCGTCATAGGCGCGCCATACGCCGAAGCGAGGCTGCGTTTCAAGCCAGCCCGACAGCTTTACGCCAAGAGCGCGCGCGCCGCGGCACGGCCCGAAAGCCAAGCGTTTTCCACGCGACCGCCCAAGCACCAATCTCCCGCCGCAACGATGCCGTCCCCCGCGAGGCAAGCGACCCCCGGAGACGTCTCGCTGGATGCATACAACCAGCGATGCAGGGCGAGATGCGGCGCGTTTTCCAGCGGCAGACCCAGCAGCGCGCTCGCACATTTCAGCAGCGTGTCCTGCACCTCTGCACGATCCGAACCCTGATGCGCGTCGGCCCATGTGGGTTCCGCATTGACAACGATCGCCCCGAACGCCGTATTGCGACCCGGCTTGGCATGGTTGATCGCGATCCAATCCACCGGCAAGTCCTTGACCCGCAGCGTATCAAAGCCGGGATCAATCGGCGTCTTCAACCCGACCATCAACGTGAAACAGACGTGCATTTTGGCAGCTTTGGCCTCAGCCATTTTCGCAAAATCAGCAGGTAAAATATCTTGCGCTTGCGCGGGTGGCAGCGTGCAAATGACGGCATCAAACCCCGTCTCAGATGTCCCGTCTTCAAAGGCCAAGCTCCAAGTCTCACCCCGCGTGATGGCTGACACCCGCCGCCCCAGCGCAATGTCCAAGCCCTGCGCCCAATGCTTCGGCAGGCTATTCATCCGCGGAGACCCGACATAGCGCGGGCGCCCTGTGTCTGCCGTCAATAGGCCCGTCTTCAGATAGGCCGCGCGCGCAGGCCATGGCGCGACAACGCCAGCGGAAATGGCTGCGTCGATCTCTGCGCGAAAGCCGTCATCTGATACGGTGAAATATTGCGCGCCGTGATCGAACTCCCAATCGCCAGCATATCGTGTCGTCATGCGCCCACCGACCCCGCGTGACTTGTCGAACAACTGCACTTGGACGCCTTGGGCGCTGAGGTCTCTTGCTGCAGAAAGGCCGGCGACCCCTGCCCCGATAATCGCGACATTCATGAGCTTGTTCCTGTTTGGCTATGCGTGAGCGCCGAGCGTTTGGCTTTGTTCCAGAAGCGGAAGAAACGCCCTGTATCCGTGCCTGCGGGCACAACCGCAAGGGTCGGCGTGTCGATGACACGAACCGTGTGTGTATCCCGCAAATCAGCCAGAACATCCCGAACATAGGGGTCAGGCGTGTGCGCGGTCAGGATGTCTGCCTCTTCTGCCAACGCAGACAGGATGTCGACGGGATCACCGACGTAGATCGGGACACCCAAATCCTGCACACACTCAAAGATGAAAACCCGACGTTTCAGCGAATAGTGCCGCGCATTCATTTCCGCATCATCCCAAATAAAAATGGCCCGCGCCTCCGATCCGGCCGCGTCCATCACAGGATGGTCCAGCGTGATATTATCGAGATTGACCCAAACCAGCGCGCTCATGGCTTGGCCTCCAAATGCGGGAAGAGCTTGGCGGCGATATCTTCATAGCTGCCAGCTAAATCCTTGTTGCGATTAAAGGCTGTATCAACATCTGGGCCGGTGAAATTCTGAACATTCTCGAGATTGAAATAATAGGGCTTGTGCGAAAACGTACTCGCGACCCATTGCCAAGAAAAGTTATTCGACGCTGGGTCCCCGTCCAGCAAATGCGTCAGAAACCACTGCGCCCCCGCCTGCCATTTGACCCGCCGCCAGTGACAAACATAGGCCGCAATGTAGAGCCGCGCACGATTATGCAGCCAACCGGTCGCCAGAAGCTGTCCGATGAAGTAGTCAATGACAGCGACGCCCGTTTCTCCGCACGCAACATCTTCTGGAAGATCATCGGCGTAATCCCGCGCGGTGAAGCCCGTCTTGTAAGGTTCCATATCGGTCCAGACCCGCTCGGGATGCGCAGCGTAGAGCACATGCCAATAATCGCGCCAGGCGAGCTGTTGGATGAATTTTTCCGCCCGCTTGCCATCGACCTGATCCAACGCGCGGTCCCGCACATCGACGGGGCTAACGACGCCGTGACGGATGTAGGGCGAAAGCTCTGTGACGGCCCCCTCCAGATGGTTGCGCGTTTTACCGTAAGCCTGAGGGTCGAGCGTCTCCAGTCGCGCTTTTGCAGCCTCACGGCCGCCCCGAAGCGGTGAGACGACATCATCGTCTAAACTTGGTGAGAGTGCTTTCACCTGTGCGACAATGGCGTCACGAGAGGTAACATTTGATAAATCGAGTGGGGACAACTGCTGAGTCATGCCTTCCTTACGTTTGGCGAGCCCAATAAACGCACAAATTTATGAAATCCGACCAATTTTTATGAATTGGTCTGCTTTTTGACCAGACCGGTCTAGCTTTCACTGTGATACCCCTTTATCTACCGCCAACAGACTGATAATGAGAGGCGAATGACAGCGCTGTCATGAACCGCCAGAAGGATACCCCCTCATGACTACAAAACTCGCCATTAATGGATTTGGTCGGATTGGCCGGAATGTGCTGCGCGCACTGATCGAACAGGGGCGTTCCGACCTGGAAGTCGTGGCGATCAACGACCTCTCTTCGACAGAAAACTTGGCGCATCTCCTCAAGTATGACTCTGTTCATGGCCGCTATCCGGGCAAGATCACCTATACGGAAAACAGCCTGAACCTCGGCGGGAATGATATTCAGGTTACGGCGATCCGTAATCTGGAAGACCAAGACTGGGCCGATAATGACGTCGACATCGTTCTAGAATGCACGGGCATCTTCACTGCGCGCGATGCAGCCGCCAAGCATCTGGCAGCCGGCGCGAAACGCGTGTTGATCTCTGCCCCTGGCGCGAATGCGGACAAGACCGTCGTCTATGGCGTGAACCATGATGTCCTGACGAAAGACGACCTTGTCGTCTCCAACGGCTCTTGCACAACAAACGCGCTGGCCCCTGTTGCGAAAGTCTTGAACGACCTTCTCGGGATTGAGACAGGCTTTATGACAACCGTTCATGCTTACACGGGTGACCAGCCAACCTTGGACGGCGTTCATCGCAAAGATTTCAACCGTGGCCGCGCCGCCGCCCTGTCCATGATCCCGACCTCTACAGGCGCCGCCAAAGCCATCGGCATCGTCCTGCCAGAACTGGACGGCAAGCTAGACGGTAAAGCCATTCGCGTGCCGACACCCAATGTTTCCGTCGTCGATCTTGTGATCAACACGCAAAAAACGGCTTCTGTTGACGCGATCAACGCCGCCTTTGAAGCCGCTGCGGCTGGCCCGCTGAAAGGCGTGCTGCAAGTCGTACACGACAAGACTGTTTCGATTGACTTCAACCATGATCCGCACAGCTCCAGCCTCGTCTTGGAAGAAACCGTCGTCATGGGCGAACACATGGTGCGCGTGTTGTCATGGTACGATAATGAATGGGGCTTCTCCAACCGCATGCTGGATACAGCGGCGGCGATGGCGAAATTTCTCTAAGCGAGGATAGAGCAATCAAAAAAACGAACATCGCGGAACTCCGGTCCCGACTTGAAACGCTTCTGGATGGGCACAAGGAGGCGCTAGCTTCTGACCCGCAAGCCAATCCCGTTAAGCTCTTGGCCTATGATGTGTCAAAAGCCGTCGAAGAGCGCTCGATTGCCTTTAAAGACATCGAAGCTCTCGTCAAAACTGTCTCAGACGAAGGCGCCATCGCGCGGGCCCGTCGCTTGCGCCATCGGTCTGGGGCCGATGATTTCAAAGCGCTGCAAACGCGCATCCGCGACATTGCAGAAACACACGCAAAAGCGGGCCTCGACGCTTTCCGCGCCTGGGTGGAAACCCCGGGTCAAGGCATCGTCCTGACGGCGCATCCGACCTTTTCCCTGTCGCGTGACATTCGCAACACATTGGGCGCGATTGCGTCTAGCGCCGACGGCAAGTTCGACAAACATACGCAAACGTTGAAAACGCATCCCTATCTGCCCAAACGTGCGCCGACCCTGCTCGAAGAACACGAAGACACCCAAGCGACACTGACCCGCATTCAATGCGCCATCGACCGTATGAACCGTGAGGTTCTGGAGGTCGCGGCGAAACACTTCCCCGATGATTGGACAACGCTAACGCCGCATCTTGTCGATGCTTACAGCTGGGTGGGATATGATATTGACGGTCGGACGGATATTTCGTGGGGCGATGCGCTACGCCTACGCCTGTCGGAAAAACGCGATCAGCTCGCGCGCTATGTCCGCCTGTCTTCCAAGATTGCAGATACGGGTGGGTTCAAGGCCAAGGCCGAAGACGCCGTGGACTCGATGGTTGCACGGATTAAAGACGCCCTCGCCTCGTCTGAGCGCGATCTCGCCCTCTTCGAAGAAGACATTACCGACCCTGAAAACCTCGTCGCAGCGGCGAATAATCTGACACGCAAATCTTCGCGTCGGTTCACCGATCTCTCGGGCCTTCTGACACTGATCGAGACAGCGATCACAGGAGCACCCGATGATGCGACAAAAACGATGCTGGTCTGCCTCCGCGCGCGCATGCGCAGCTTTGGTCTCGGCACGGCGCGGATTCACTTCCGCCTGAATGCACGTCACGTAGAGTCCGCCGTACGCGGGATATTCGGCCTGTCCGAGTCTGCCGCTGACAGCCGGACCGTTCTGGCCCGCGCGACAGAGCTGACCCAATCCGTCAAACCACAACCCGTCAATTTCGCCTCGCTCGCGCTGGAGAAATCCACTGCGCATGAGAAGATGATCCTGATCGCGCAAATGCAGAAATATATCGACAGCGCCGCGCCGATCCGCCTGTTAATTGCCGAGACAGAAGACGCGCTGATCCCGCTTTCCGTGCTCTATCTGGCTCGTCGCTACGGCGTGGCAGAGCAGCTGGATATTTCGCCCCTATTTGAGACTGCAGATGCGCTCAATAATGGTGGTCGGATCATCGGCAAAATGCTCGAGAACCCCGCCTATCAGGACTATGTCCGCCAGCGCGGAGTCTTTGCGATCCAGACCGGGTTTTCCGACGCAGGCCGTTTCATGGGACAAATTCCAGCGACCCTCGCGATTGAACGGCTACAGAGCCATTTCGCGCGCCAGATGGACCATTTCGACATGCAAGGCGTGACAGCGCTGGTCTTCAACACGCACGGCGAAGGCTTGGGACGTGGCGGGCATCCCGGCACGATTTCCGACCGCTTGGATTACGCGATGAGCCCTTGGGCCATGTTGCAGTTTGAGCGTCGCGATCTGCACCTGTGTCACGAGACCAGCTTTCAAGGCGGCGACGGGTACCTCTGGTTCCAGACAGATGACTTGGCAGAGGCCAGCGTCTTCTCGCTGATCGCGGGACGCTATGCCGACCGCTCCGCCGCAGCCGACGACCCGTTTTATACAGAGAAAGATTTCTCTTGGGACGTCTACCGGACCATCGGCTCCGAACAGGACGCCCTTTATAACGACCCAAATTATGTCGGACTGTTGGGCGGGCTGGGTCAGAACATGCTGATCCCGACGGGTAGCCGCGCAGTCAAGCGGGCCAAATCCGGCACAGGTGCAGATATGTTCAACCCCCGCCTGCTGCGTGCGATCCCACATAATGCGATTCTGCAACAGTTCGGAACGCCCGCGAATATCTTTTACGGTGTTGGCCGCGCCGCTGGGATTGATCCGGATAAATTCGTCGCGCTCTATGAAACGTCGGGTCGGGCCAAATCGATCTTTGATCTGGTCATCAAGACGATGGAGCGGACAAACCTGTCCATCCTAACGGGATATGGCCGTCTCTTTGACCCTGGATTCTGGATCTCGCGCGCGGTCTCAGGCGCAGAACCAGCTTTAGCAGAAAAATCGCTGGTCGTCGCTGACACGTTGCGTAGCTCTAGTTGGCGTTCGCAGATCATGGACCTCGCCAATCGCTTGCGCATGGATAAATATGAAGGCCACCGCGCGCTGGAACGCTGCGATACCGAGGCTGATTTCGCAGCCAATGATATGCTGGTGATCCTGCACGCCCTGCGTCTCGCTATGATCATGAAGATGATGATCATCATGACGAAACTGCCCGTGATTTCAGATGAAACAACCTCGCGGCTGTCGGCTTTGCAACGGCTGCAAACGTTCCAGATCGACGGTATTTTGGAAGACTTGCGTGAGCGTTATCCCGCGCAGTCGGCCTCTTTGGATTGGGTCAAGGATTTGTCCGAGCAAACGGGCGAACCCATGTCCGGCAGTGCAGGATTCTTGCACATCACGGATGAGATCATCAAACCGCTGGACCGCGCCAAAGATATTGTCCGGCAGATCACGATCGCGGTCACGCATCACTATGATGCGTTTGGCTAGGGCCTAAATTCCGACAATCGCTTGGGCGAGTTTCGGCAAGAGGCCTTGCATTCGTACCTTACCGCTGGCCATGACGAGACAGACGCAATCTTCCCCGTCGAGGACTTCCGGCGCGTGGGTCGTCTTGGCATTTGCGACATGGAGGTCACCTCGGCGGTAGATCGTCTTCCCCGTCCGATAGGCACCAGACAGGATCAGCGACCATTCTTCACCCTCGTGAGAATGTGTTGGAAGCGCAAGCCCCGCCTTGATCTTCAAGAGATAGAGGCGGTCCTGCGATGTGGTTGTTCGATCACCGATAATGTCGTGCACTGCCACACCCGGGAGGCTGGCCGACCAGTTGAGGTCCTGCACACACCCGCCCACCAGTTTTTCTAGTTGTGACGGCGTATGCGGCGCGTCCGCATCCTCGATGTAGGCACGATCATTTGCGGGTTCGACAGCTGGCAACTTTGGCAGAACTTCCAACGTGTCCCCGATAAGATAGGGAGATAACGGCACGGCGCGGGCAAAGCGAAGACGTGCGGCAGCTTTGTCTTCGCGCGGCGCCAAACGACGTGCTATGTCAGGATTGAGTGAAACGAGACAATCGATGAGCGTGTGGCGGGCAGGCGATAATCGGCCTTCCGCAAACTTTGAAAGGGCGCGGTCAACGCGGTTTTGAGTGCGCGGTCCGACGACGATATCAGACGTCATATGATGGGGGAGTGTCGGCAAAGCGACGCGAGCGGCAGGTCCTGTCTGCGTCGCGCGCCCGTCTCCGGGTGCGCGAATACTCATCGGATTAGACTCTCATGGCGGGCCATGTTGACCTTTAGCGCCTGAATGGCTGAGCGTATCCGCGTCTTCACCGTGCCGAGTGGCAGGCCCGTTTCCGCACTGATTTCCTTGTGCGTCTTAAATTCTAAAAACGCCATGCGAATAGCCATTTGCTGTGCCTCTGTCAGGCGGGCAATCTGCTCTCTCAGGATGTCCGTGCTCTGGCGCGTCATGAATTCGGTTTCCGCAGAGTCGACTTCGTCATCGGCAATCGTCTTCATGAGTTCAGGATCGCGCACATCCATTCGACCGTGCTTACGCTGATGATCAATCCACTTATTGCGGGTCATGCGGTAAACCCATGTCGCAAAGCTAGCTTTCTTTGGGTCGAACATATGCGCGCCAGTCCAAACCTTGATCATGACGTCTTGGACAATATCCTCTGCCGTCCCATTCCCGACGCCGCGCGCCATCAGCCAGCCTTTAAGCTTTGGACCATAGACTTCAAAAAGATCGGACAGAGCTTTCGCATCACGTTCCGATGCAATCGCTGCTAGCCAAGCCGCATCGCGTTTTGCCGCACTGATTGACTTTTTAGACGGCGCGAAACCATTTTTCCGCTTTGTCGTTTTGGCCTTTTCAGAGGGTTCTGGGGATGTGGTCATACGCCCCTTCCGTGTCCAGGCGAGCCCGGCAATGGCGGGGCTATGATCGTCTATAGGCAGAGTATCGGTATAAGTCATGAGATAATCCCAGAACGGAGGAAGTTGATAGACTCGAACAATTCTAACTTATGTACGCATGAACCGCTCAAAGGGTCCAAACCGCGCCATTCCGACGCAGGCAGCGAAAAGCCACTGTCGTGAAAGCCTTCTCGACAAACGTAGACATATCACATCAATCGGCTTCCGCCCTGCCCGTGGCGAAAACTTGCTCTTGACATGGGCCTATACATTACACATATTTCTGTTATGACAGAAATAACCGATAAAACTGATCTTCCCGCTGCGGTGCAGCGTTTTATCCTTCATTGGGGCGATATGGGCGGCAGTTGGGGCGTGAACCGCACCGTCGCGCAAATTCATGCGCTGCTCTATCTCAGCGAAGCCCCGCTGAACGCGGAACAAATTCAGACTCAACTCGGCGTCGCGCGCAGCAATGTCAGCAACAGCCTAAAAGAGCTGCTCGCCTTCAAAGTCATCCGCCGCGATCCCGTGCCCGGGGATCGGCGTGATCATTTCATCGCGGAGATCGATGTGTGGCAGGTCGCCAAACACATCGCCGCCGTGCGCAAAGCGCGGGAGATTGATCCGGCACTCGACACGCTAAACAGGTGCCTCGCGGAAGCCGCAGGCGACAGTCAGGTCACTGCGGAACAACTCCGCCGCTTACAAGAGATGCAGCAATTCACCGCGACGATGGATCGTTGGTACGAGAAGATGTCGTCCCTGCCCTCGACGACACTCTCTCGACTGGTCGCGATGGGCGACACGGTCGTGAAAGTGCTGAATTTGGGGCGCAAAAACTAGGGAAACAGGAGCGACGCCATGGTCGCCTTTCATTTCGAAGACACTGACTGGGACGCACGTCCCGAATTTAATGAACCGCTGGGCGACCTTCGCTTTCGTCAGCTTTTCACTCGCGCAGAGTGGCAAGCCTTACCGCCCTCCGTGCGAGAACGTTTCGGGCGCAAAGTGCAGGTCGGCGACGCGCTGATCTATCGCGGACATGTTGAGCATAATCGCATGAACCGCTGGGGCCGCGCCCTCGCCAATGTCTTACGAATCATCGGTGCGCCCTTCCCGCTGGACACGCAAAACGCGGGCGCCGCCGCCGTGGTGACTGTGACCGAAGCACCCGATGGCGGGCAAATCTGGATGCGCCAATATGCGCGCCAAGACGCCCGCGCGCCCTTCCCGCAAGTCATCCAAAGCGCCAAGCGCTTCACCGGACCCACCGGCATCGAGGAACACATCGGACGCGGCATCGGGATGAGCCTGCGCGCCTGTGTCGAGGACGGCGAGCTCGTCTTTCGTGCGGAAGACATTTTCTGGGACATCGGAGCGATCCGGTTAAAGCTACCCAGATGGCTCGGCCCCATCGACCTGCGCGCAGGACATGAAGAGATCGGCAAAGGACGCTTCGTCTTCACCCTGCGCTTGAAGCACAAATGGTTCGGAGAAATGTTGGATCAGCGCGTGGCGTTTCATGATGATGTGGGGGTAGGATCATAGAACCGCAAAAACCAATTCAGGATTTTTTCACCGTTTTTGGCCTTTCAATCGTCATCGCGGCTGGGATCATACTGTTCGCATTGCTAGGCATTGCTTTGGCTGCCAGCGACCCTGTGGAGGGGTTAGCTGTTCTCATCTGGGCCTTTTACATTTTTTTGGCCACACCTATATTTTTACTGAGCACGTGCGTTTTAGCATTTTTAGGGTGGATGGGCTTACGATCGCAAGGTTGGATAAATCAGTGGACGGCTTTGCTCTCTGGAGCTCTCATCGTTGTTCTGCTCAACATCATTCTCCTTTGGAAAAGTGACTATTCTGTCTCGTCCTGGGGACTCAGCCTTTTTACAATAGTTGTCGGCAGCTTCTCTGGTTGGGCGGGTTACCGGCTAGCAGCCTATTTAAGTACAAGGCGAGGCGTAAGGAAATGAGATTGAAAGCCCGCATCAAGCAAAATGCGAAACCCGTCTGGATCCGGTTCCTCCTAATCATTGGAATCGCAACCTTGCTGACCCGGCTGGCGCTGGATTCGCGCTTTGGCACGAGTGCGCTGTTTTATTGCCTGGTGCCCTATACAATCGGGATCATCCTGTTTCTCTTCGTGCCGCAACCGCAGGGCTATTCCAAACCCCAGCGGTTTGCGCGGCACATGCTCTCCGCCTCCGTCGTGATGCTGGCCAGTTCTGCCATTTTATTCGAGGGATTCCTTTGCGTGATTATGGCAGCGCCGATCTATTTAATTTTTGCCGGCTTGGCCTTTGCCATCGGACCGAAACATCCGGGCTATGAGCCCAAAAATGTTGGCGATGTCTTTCGCGTGTCTGCCGTGCCGTTGCTGGTCGCCTTGCTGTCGCTCGAAGGTCTGACTGACACGACGAGCTTCCCACGCGAAGAGGTCATCACACGCTCGGCCATCGTCAATCTCAGCCCCGCGGAAATTCATGCCAATCTCGCCCAACCCGTCCATATGGACGCAGAGCGCAGCGCTTTCCTTTCGCTCTTCCCCTTGCCCGACCGGGTCGAGACAGGCGGTTTTACGCAGGGGCAAACCCATAAAGCGTTTTTCACCTATCGCCGCTGGGGGTGGTGGAACGTTCACAAGGGCGAGACGCATCTGCATATGAAGACAGTCGAGCCTTTGCGGATCGAGACCGAGGTCACCCGCGACGATAGCTATTTCTCGCATTACCTGACCGTTCACGGCACGCGCATCGACCTCGCCCCGCAAGCGGATGGCAGGACCGAAGTCACGCTAACAATCCGCTATCGCCGCGATCTCGACCCCGCCTGGTATTTCGGCCCCATGCAGCGACGTGCCATGGGCGAAAGCGCGGAATATTTAATTGCGAATGTGATTGGGAAGGATTCGCCATGATGGAACCCGTCCACCGGATTGACGACACAGATGCGTCGGCTTTTTCTGGCGAGGTTGCACTAGATTTATCCAAGGTTCTCTGGACGGGCGGGATGCTGGTGAGCTTCCTATTGCTTGCGCCATTCCACACGACACCGCTTGCTGTACTGATGGGATTAGCCCTGACCTACATCACACTACTTCTGGGCCATAGTGTCGGCATGCACCGTATGATGATCCATCGCGCCTTTACTGCGCAACCCTGGTTGAAACGCGCGCTTATTTATATTGGTGTTCTTGTCGGGATTGGTGGCCCTCGCGGGATCATCACCATTCACGATACGCGCGATTGGGCGCAACGCGGGCCAAACTGTCACGACTATTTTTCACATCGCCGCGGATTCTTACGCGATCTCACGTGGCAGCTTTTCTATCGTTTCAATTTCAGCGCACCCCCGCGCGTCAAAATTGAGCCAGATATTTCCGAGGACGCTTTTCTAAACTGGTTAGATAAAACTTGGCGCTGGCACCAGCTAGGGCTTGCGATCGTCTTGTTTCTGATCGGCGGATTACCTTTCGTCATATGGGGTGTTTGCTTCCGCGTTGCACTCAGCACAATCGGGCATTGGAGTGTGACATGGATTTGCCACAACCCCGGACCGGGTAGCTGGGACGTCAAAGGCGCAGGCGTACAGGCCTCAAACCTTCGTTTCGCAGGCTGGCTGACGCATGGCGAATGTTGGCATAATAATCACCACGCCTTTCCAGAATCCGCCCGTATCGGATTGGAACCGGGGCAGACCGATCCAGCCTGGTGGATCATACGAATTTTTGAACGCATAAATTTGGTTTCGCGTGTCGGACTGCCTCGACCTGAGGCTGCTCGCTCCGATCTTGTCGCACGCCCCCACTTCACAGACTCACAAAAATATGGGAAAGCCTGAGTCGAAGGAGAACAAAGATGGAACCCATCTTGGAATTTTCAGGCGCGTCCGTGACCTTGGTCGAGTTGTTGATTGCGGCTTTGCTAATCATCGGGGCTGTGCTGATCACGGTGTTGGTGACACGACGCGGACAGGCGGCACAGATGGAGCGCCTGACGCGCGAGGCGCAAGCGCGCGCCGATGTTGAAGCCGCACGGCTGGGCGAACATCTGGCCTCCATGCGGGATGAGCAAACGCGCTTGCAAGGTCGGCTCGCGCAATTCGCAGAAGACAGCGCCCAACGCGACGCGACTTTTCGTGAAAATCTCGACACGCGGCTCGCAAATGTCAGTGAGCGTGTCGGACAATCGATTGAGCAAACACAGGAGAAGACGGGCAAGAACCTGTTGGAATTGCGCGAACGCCTCTCCGTGATCGATGCGGCGCAGAATAATATCAAAGCTCTAGCGGGTGAGGTGTCGGGCCTGCAATCTGTGCTGTCGAACAAACAGGCACGCGGGGCATTCGGCGAGAAGCAAATGCAGGACTTGATCCGCACGTTCCTTCCGCCCCGTGCCTATGATTTTCAGGCGACGCTCTCGAATAAAAGCCGGGTCGATGCACTGATCTATATGCCGGAAGGTCACGGTGATGTGGCTGTCGACTCAAAGTTCCCGATGGAGTCTTGGCGGCGCATGGTGGCGGCTGAAAACACGCAGGAAATTGAAACCGCCCAGCGCGCATTTCGCGCCGACATGCGCAAACATATTCGCGACATTAGCCAGAAATATCTGTTGGCAGGCGAAACTTATGAACTTGCACTCCTCTTTTTGCCCTCGGACGCGATCTTTACCGAGCTGCACACCCATTTCGATGCCGTCGTGGATGAAGGTTTCAACCAGCGTGTTGTCATCGTCTCACCGACAACGTTCATGGCGACCCTCCACACCATGCAAGCTGTGATGAATGATGCCGATATTCAGAAAAATGCGGCCGTTATCAAAACCGAAGTCGCGATCCTCGCCAAAGACGTCGCGCGCTTGGATGATCGCGTGAACGCCTTGCAACGCCATTTTGAGCAGGCTGGAAAAGATATTGAATTAATTCAAACCTCGACGAAGAAGATCACCTCGCGCGCCGGCAAAATCGGCAAAGTCGAATTTGACACCATAGAATCTGACACGCCGCAACTAAAGCTTGTTGGGGACAGCGAATGATCAACTACGGCGAAAGGCTATTTCGACCGGTCAAAACAGAGGGCGCCTCACAAACAGATCAAGAAACCCTGTTCCGATATTCTCAGCTCGGCAACCGCGTAACCGCGACCTATTCCGGCGGGTCAATCGCCTATGGCCACCTTCTAGGGTTAGTCGATGAGAATGGTGTGCTGGAAATGCGCTACCATCAGGTCGATGTGGAAGGGGAATTACGAACCGGTGTCTGCACCACCACACCAGAAGTTTTAGAGGATGGTAAGCTTCGTCTGCATGAACGTTGGCGCTGGAGCTGTGGGGACGGGTCGTCTGGATCATCGACCCTCGAAGAAATTTAAAACGGCCGCCGGGACCGCATGGCCGCTGTGATCGTCCCGTCATCGAGGTAGTCTAGCTCTCCGCCCACTGGCACACCATGCGCGAGGCGGGAGACGCGAACGCCAGTGCTCTCCAAATGATCGGTGATATAATGTGCCGTCGTCTGCCCATCGACCGTCGCGTTCATGGCGAGAATGACTTCATTAATTCCGCCCGCACTGACGCGCGAAATTAATCCCGCGATATTCAGGTCCTCCGGCCGCACGCCGTCCAATGCGGACAGCGTCCCACCCAGAATATGATAGAGCCCACGAAACGCGCCCGCCCGCTCCATCGCCCAGAGATCAGACACATCTTGGACGACACAGATCGTTGCCTTATCCCGCCCGGGCGCCGTACAAATGTGACAGGGATTGGCCGCATCCACATTGCCACAGGTCGAGCAAGTCGAAATGCGCTCTGCCGCCTCTCCCATCGCTTGGGACAGCGGCGTCATCAACGCATCCGGTTTTTTCAAAAGTGCCAAAGCCGCACGCCGCGCGGAACGCGGACCAAGGCCCGGTAGCTTGGCCAGCAAGCTGATGAGGCGGTCGATTTCGGGGCTGACGGTTTGGTTCGGCATAGGGTGGGTATAGGGCGTTCGTTGCGTTTATCCAGCCGACTAATCTCCGATGGCCGCGGACTTTGGCCCGCGTGGATCGGCAGCTCCCACAATATAACCATCGGCATTGCGCCCAACGGAATTTACGCGCCCCAAAACAGTCGTCGCAACGCCGCCATATTCGTCCTGCACAAGGATATGCCCCATCGCTTGTAACGCGCTGAGCGTATCGGGGCTGATTGTCGGCTCGACCGCGACGATATCTGGCAGCCATTGGTGATGGATGCGCCCGCGATGTGTCGCCTCTGCCAAATTCATGTCCCATTCCATGACGTTCAGCGCGACTTGCAGCACAGCCGTAATAATCGTCGAGCCACCGGGTGAGCCTGTTGCCAAGACAACTTCACCGTCGCGCAGGACAATCATCGGCGTCATGGACGACAGCGGACGCTTACGCGGTTCGATTTTATTCGCGTCTCCGCCGATCAAGCCATAGCCATTCGGCGCGCCGGGCTTGGCAGAAAAATCATCCATCTCATTGTTCAGCAGGAACCCTGCCCCATCGACAGAGTAACCCGAACCATAAGAAAAATTCAGCGTATAGGTCACAGACACAGCGTTTCCATCGCCGTCCATCACGGAATAATGCGTCGTATTAATGGGTTCATGCACGAGTTCCGCACCGGGCAGAATATCGGTCGAGCGAGACGCACGTTCCAGATCAATCCCGTCGCGCAGACGATCTGCATAATCCCGCGCGGTCAGGTCCCCGACTGGAACATCAACGAAATCCGGATCACCGAGATATTTCGACCGATCCGCATAGGCGCGGCGCATCGACTCGATCAATTTGTGCAAATAGGCCGCGCTATTATGGCCGTCAGATTTGAGGTCATAGCCTTCTAAAATATTGAGCATTTGCACAATGTGCACCCCGCCAGAGGATGGCGGCCCCATCGCCGCGACCTCATACCCGCGATAGGTTCCGCGCACAGGTTCGCGTTCAACTGTGACGTAACCCTCTAAGTCTTCAAGGCTGATCAAACCCATCGCGCGGCCTTTGCCTTGCGCCATTTCCGCAACGATTAAATCTGCCGTCTTGCCCGTGTAAAACCCGTCAGCCCCGTCGCGCATGATGCGGCGCAGGGTCATGGCGAGGTCGGGTTGTTTCCAGAGGGCGCCGACTTCTAGGCCGAGGAAATACTCGGCCGAGCTATCATCGGCTTCAAATGTTTCACGGGCAGATTCCAGACTTTGCGCGAGTGCAGGACTGACCTCAAACCCACCAGCCGCCAAACGAATCGCGGGGCCCATAACTTGACGACGCGACATCGTGCCATGCGCTTCCAGAGCGTCCAGCAAGCCCATGACGGTCCCCGGCACTCCGGCAGAAGCGCGGCTATATTGCGCCAGGCGATTATCGACATCACCATCCGCACCCAAATACATATCGCGGTTCGCGCGGGCGGGTGCCATTTCGCGGAAATCAATGGAAATCGTCTCGCCGTCCAAATGCGCCAGCAGGAATCCTCCGCCGCCAAGATTACCGGCTTGCGGATGCGTCACGGCCAGCGCGAACCCTGTCGCAACGGCTGCGTCTACAGCGTTTCCGCCGCGCTGCAAAATGTCGGCGCCGACCTGTGCTGCGATGCGGTCTTGCGTGCTGACCATTCCGCCCTTGGCGAGGACTGGATGATGAATTGTTCCGAAATCATAGACAGCATTCGCGCCGGGCTGTGAGCTTTCTGCCGCGAGCGCGGGTGTTGCGAGTAATACGGCTGGAATTAAATATTTTAGCATCAGGATAGCGCCTCCACAGCTTGGGTAAGCGCGAGCATATCCGCGACAGCTTGTAAATAATCACCGTCTTTGGCCCAAAACTCTAGCCCGATCGGTTTGTTATAGCCGCCAGCCCGAACCTGCTGGATGACACGCGCATAATTCACGTCTCCCGTTCCGGGCTGGCCCCGATCCGGCGCGTCGGCCAGTTGAACATAACAAATCGTCTCGGCGTGACGTTTTAAGTTCCCGATCAACTCTCCCTCATGGCGCTGCATGTGGAAGAGATCGTAATTGAGTTTGATAAAATCAGAACCAATCGCGCGGACCATCTCGGCGGCGTCCGCGCTGCCATAGACGAAATGACCGGGGTGATCGTAGGGATTGAACGGTTCAATCGCGGCGAAGACGTTTGCGGCCTCAAACACAGGCGCAGCGGCGGCCATATGCTCTGCATAGGTTTTCAGACTGTCGGCCTTGCGGATGCCGTCCACGTTATTATGGCCGACGATTGTCGCAATCTCACAGTCCAACGCGTCGCAGACTTCAACAGTGCGCGCACATGCATCTAGCCATTTTTGGCGATTGCTGGCCTGCGCTAATTCCGGTGCGCCGCCGACGATCTGGATGATGTTCACCCCCGCATCGCGCGCGGCTTTGCCAACAGCCTCAGGCCCCCGACCTTCCCCATCGACTCCCCACATCTCAATGTGGGTGAACCCGTCACGGGCAGCGCGATCAAAGCGCTCCAAGAACGGCGTGTCCAAATACCAGCTTTCGACATTCGCAGCATATCCCGCGAGAGAGGCCTGAACGTTCGCTTCGGTTTGACCTGCCGGTGCCGCACAGGCCGAAGCTGCCACGCCCGCACCAGCCAAAAGTAAGGCGGCTCTACGGTCAATCATTCAGGCCTCCATTCATGATCAGATCTCATTGCGCCATAAGTCTCTTCTTAGAACGGCATCTTCATGCCAGGCGGAAGTTGCACATCGCCCATGGCGGCTTTCATCGTCTCACCTTGGGCTTGGTCCAACTTGACCTTGGCATCTTGAAACGCCGCAATGATCAGGTCTTCGACAACTTCTTTTTCCTCGCCGTTTAAGAGCGTTGGGTCGATTTCTAGCGCTTTCATATTGCCGCCGCCCGCGAGCGTCACAGTGACGAGACCGCCGCCAGAACGGCCAATCGCGGTCAGATCGGCGACTTGCTCTTGCGCGGCCTGCATCTTGGCTTGCATCTCTTTGGCCTGTTTCATCAGGCCCATTAGGTCTTTCATGGCTCAGTCCTCTTTTTGAAAGTCGGAATGGATCACATTTGTTGCGCGGTCACGAATCCCCAGCAACTTGCCAGATTTCAGTAAGGGATGTTCGAACGCCGGATGGGCACGATCTTTGGCATCTTGTTCCGCAACTTGTGCTTTACGTTGGCGCGCAAGCGGCGCCTCACCCGGTTCATCTGTCAGGGACACAACCCAGAGATCGCCCGTCAGATCACGCAAGGCGGAGACCATTTGCCCGACGAGGCCGTTGCGGCGCACATCGGCGATATGGATCGAAATTTGTCCGCGCTTAAACGACACAGGACTAACATAACGCTCGATATCAGACTTCAGGCGAATTTGTGTTTCGGGCAGAGCGGCGACGACATCGGCGAGGCTATTTAATTCCGGCGCAGGTTTTGCGGGAATGACCGGCTGCGGGGCTTCTAGCTGAGCCGTCGGCGCGGCGGATGAGCTCGAAGAAACCGCCTGTGTCGCAACAGCTGACGTTGGGGCAGATGCGGAAGATGCCCCCCCGCCCACAACGGGGGACACCATCGGCAGAGGCGCGCCACCATCGGCTTGATCTTTTCTGGCTTGCGCAATAATCGCAGCTGCGAGTTCGGGTGGTGGCATCTGCCCGGCCAGCCCCAGTTTCAGCAAAGCCATCTCTGCCGCAGCCAAAGGCGCAGGCGCTTGGCGCACATCATCATAGGCGGCGGTCAGAACTTGCCACAAGCGGGTCAGCTGTCCCACGGATTGCGTTTCTGCCAGTTCACGTAAGCGCTTCGCCTGATCTGGCGCCACATCAAATTCTGCCAACTCGCCCAGCGTCTTGGCGCGGCTGACCGCGTGGCAAACATCTAGCAGGTCGCGCATGACAACACTTGGGTCGGCCCCATCATCATATTGCGCGCGCATTTCCAGCAGTGCGCCTTTCGTGTCACCCGCGGCCGCCATGGCAAAGAGATCGAGAATACGCACACGGTCCGCAAGCCCCAGCATGGTTCGGACCTGCTCGCCTGTGACTTCTTCCCCGCCAAGTCCAGCCTGTACGATAGCTTGATCCAACAATGACAGACCGTCACGCACAGAGCCTTCTGCGGCACGCGCGATCATCGCGAGTCCTTCGTCCGAAATCTTTACGTCTTCCTTGTTGCAAATCCCGCGAAGATGCTCGGCCAAGACAGACGCGTCGACGCGGCGCAGATCAAAACGCTGACACCGCGAGAGAACTGTGATCGGGACTTTCCGAATTTCGGTCGTCGCGAAGATAAATTTCGCGTGGTCGGGCGGCTCTTCCAGCGTCTTCAGCAGCGCGTTAAACGCCCCCGCCGAGAGCATATGCACCTCATCGATGATATAGACTTTGTAGCGCGCCGTCGCAGGGGCATATCGGACCCCATCCAGCAGCTCGCGCATGTTCTCAACACCTGTACGAGACGCGGCATCCATCTCCAGTACGTCCATATGATTGGACGCCATGATCAGCTCGCAATGCTCACCACGCTCGATCAGGTCGACACTTGGGCCGTCCACAGTTTCGGAACTATAGTTCAGCGCCCGCGCCAACAACCGCGCCGTCGTTGTCTTCCCGATCCCGCGCACCCCGGTCAGCATAAACGCATGCGCCACACGATTGGCGGCAAAGGCATTTTTCAATGTCGTGACCATTGCGTCTTGGCCGATCATATCCTCAAAGGTCGAAGGCCGGTATTTCCGCGCCAAAACCTGATAGGTCTCCTGCTCGCCAAACATGGATGGGGTCTCGCTCATAGGACTAACATAGGCGCGCACGGCGATGATGGAAAGCGCGGGCTCAGGGTTGTGAACAGCTAAGCGGGCAGCCGCCATGCAAATTCGGGGCTTTGCGCCTGTGCCTTGCGCGACTAGGTTCACCTGTGACTGGAGGCTTTATGGCACGTCACGATTATTCTGTTCGACCCGAACCACGGTGGGAGGACGGTTTTTTCGTTCCACCCTCTCCTGTTCCTATGCCCAAACCCGCTGCCGATTGGAACCTGATTGACGTCTTAGACAACTTTCGCGCGATGAGCCGTAATCCGATTTCTGGAACGACACGGGTGTCCATAACAGAGCTGGACGCGCAAGGTAAATCGCTCGGCATCTCCGTTTTCGTCGCAACTTCGCCAGAAGCCATTCGACATATTTTCATCGGAAATGCTGCAAATTACGGCATGCATCCGGTTCGGCAGGCGATCTTGAGGCCTGCCTTGCGAGACGGATTGGTCTCTGCGGAAGGCGACATCTGGCGAAGAGCTCGCCGCGCGCTTGCGCCGGTATTTGCCCCTCGCAACACCGACAACTTTGCGCGGGACATGCAATCCGTGACAGAAGACCTAGCGTCGACGACCTTTCCAGAGGCCGCATCCGTTGAGGTGGATAAGGCGTTCCTGAAGCTCACATACGCTGTTCTGTCTCAGACCCTCTTTTCTGGTGAGGTCGAGGAGAGCTTGGAGGATGCCCTGACCCAGATTGACCGCTTTATGTCGCGGATGGGTCAGCCCGATCTTTTCGACATTCTCGGCCTGCCAGATTGGCTTCCGCGCTTGAGCCGTGTGGGAACAGGCAAGGTTTTGGAGAAAATGCGCAGGCAAATCCGCGATCTGGCGAATAGTCGTCGACGGAGAATCGAGACTGACGAATTCGTCCCTCAGGATTTCCTGACGCTTCTGCTGACGACAGAGACGCAGGACGGCGAAAAGCTGTCAAATGAACAGGTTGAGGATCAGATCATCACCTTTATCGGGGCCGGGCATGAAACCACGTCCCGCGCAATGACGTGGCTGACTTATCTCCTATCGCAAGACACTGCCGTGCGAGATCGTTTCGAGGCGGAGATTGATGCGTTAGACATGTCCAAAGCCCCTGAAACATGGGTTGATCATCTCCCCTATGCGATGGCCTGTTTCAACGAGGGCATGCGGCTTTACCCGCCGGCGCCGATGATCTCGCGTGTGGCGCTCGAAGAAGATCACTTTGATGGCAAGACTGTGCCGAAAGGGGCTTTGACCTTTATCAATCTCTGGGCTTTGCATCGGCATCGCCAGCATTGGGACCGTCCTGACGCGTTCGATCCAGATCGTTTCATGGGCGCGCGCGGCGAAGCCATTGGGCGCTTTGCATTCCTGCCATTTGGCGTCGGACATCGGGTGTGCATCGGACAACGGTTTGCCCTGCAAGAAGCCGCCGTGATGATGGCAGTGATCTTTCGCCGCTATCGGTTTGAGTGGATCGAGGGTGAGCCACATCCTTGGCCCCTGATGCGGATCACGACACGGCCGGAAAAACCACTCCGCATGCAGATTGTGCGTCGATAAATCGTCAATTCTTCATAAGAATGCGGGTTGGGTTGGCAGGCGGCAACCCGCCAATAAATCGCCATACGAATTTGAGAAAAGTGGAAGGCCGGGTCCTGACCCGAGAAAGAACTCGTTACGGCTGCTGCGTTCCCGCCCTGACCGGGTTGGCGAGGACCTCGTCCAGGCCGACCTTCCGAGGCGGCATTTAGGGGTCCGCGCACAAGCGCACAAGTGCGGACGTGCAAAAATCGCTTAAGCCCCCTTTCTTTCACCGCGCAGTTTGCGCATGTGTCCCCCATGACCGAGACAGACCTGACCCCTGACGCCATTATGCCCTTTGCCGGCGATCCACTGGATTACGCGGAGAACCAGCGTGACGTCCAATCTCTTGAGCGATTTGTCGCCATGAGCGCCGCGCGCTGTCTTTTGTTGTTCAAAGGCCGGATCGGTATTGGCGACGGCGGGCGACCGCATCGGGTGCACCCATCCGATCTGGTTGGGCATAATCTACATAATCCGGGGCCGATCTTTCTGGGGCTCGATGGAAAACGTCCGATCTTTGCCGCCAGCCTACAAACGGCAGAGGCTTTTTTGCCGGAAGAGAACTTCATTGAGATGCGGACGATGGGGGTAAACCTGTCCACGACAGATCTGGCGCTGGCCGGACGCGCGAAGTCCCTGTTCGACTGGCACCATACGCACCGGAACTGTATCGCCTGCGGCAGCCAGACCGTCGGCCGCGACGGCGGGGTAAAACAGCAGTGTACGGGATGCGGACGCGAGAGTTTCCCTCGCGTCAGCCCCGTCGTCATCATGCTGGTCACCCATGAGGATAAGCTGCTGCTGGGCCGGGGTGTTGGCTGGCCCGATAATTTCTACTCGGCGCTGGCGGGGTTTGTCTCCCCCGGTGAGACCATCGAAGAAGCTGTTGGACGCGAAGTGCTAGAGGAAGCCGGTATTCGCACGACGAATATGCGCTATCTCTTCTCACAACCTTGGCCTTACCCCGCGCAGCTGATGATGGCCGTCACGGCAGAAGCCAAAAACACAGATGTCACGGTCGACCCGAAAGAGCTGGATGATGCGCGCTGGTTCACCCGCGAAGAAGTCAGAGACGTCATGGCTGGGACGGGCAAAGCCTTTATGCAGCCACCTCAGACCACCATTGCGCATCAAATGTTACGCTATTGGTTGACCACTTAATCGGCCGCGATCAATTCCGGCCAGCGCCTGTCTGCGCGGGCAATAAAGCTCGCACGTTTGCGGTCCCAGCGTCGCTGGATACGCGCGTTAAAATTAAAGAAAAGTCGCCCATCCTCGATGTGCCAATAATCGGGGTCGCCTTTGGCAATTTTGCCTCGCGCGGCGGCCCACGCGCAATAACCGCCATATTGCGGGGCGAATAGCTCCGGGTTCGTTAGGAACAAATCCAGATTGGCCTGATTAAAGAACAGCCAGTCTGCGCCTTGATAACGTGTCGAAAATTCGGCTTTCCCGGGCTGCGGTTTACCAGAGAAAAACGTGACAACATCATAGCCTTCTGCCGCCAGATTATCGCGCCAGTTCGTCTGCACAGCATCTGGCGCCGCCCAAACGGATGTCGCCGTTACCAGCGGCGTTGCGGCTAGACACACCACGATCAGATATTTGGAGACAGTTTTCACGCGCCAGATATAGGAATTACGACTATCCGGCTCAAGATGCAGACAATCTGACTTGATCAGACGGATAAGTCCCAAGGTGGGTTACATCCTCGCTGAAGAAAGACAGCTCTTCCAAGGCGTTCACCATCTCGGGGCTGTCGATATGGCCTTCAACATCAGCGTAAAACTGCGCGGCCTTAAACGCGCCGCCGACCATATAGGATTCGAGCTTTGTCAGGTTTAGTCCGTTGGAGGCAAAGCCCCCCAACGCTTTGTAAAGTGCTGAGGGTACACTGCGCAGGCGGAAAACGAAGGATGACACGCAAGGCGTCTCAATCGACGGCACATCCGTTTCTGCGGCAAGAATGATGAAGCGCGTCGTATTATGTGCGGCGTCTTCGATGTCCGAGGCGAGAATATCGAGGCCATAGGTCTGTGCGGCCAGCTTTGAGGCAACAGCCGCTGTAGTAGGGTCGCCCAGAGCCGCAACGCGCCGCGCGGCACCGGCGGTGTCCAGATCGACCACCGGATCAATGCTGTGTTCGCTGAGGAACTTCCTGACCTGCCCCAATGCCATGTGGTGCGAACGCGCTGTTCGAACATCTGTCAATGCCGCCCCCGGCACACCGAGGAGCTGGTGATGGACGGGCAGGTATCGTTCGCCCACGATGAACAGGCCGCCCTCTGGCAGCAGATGATAAATGTCGGAGACCCGCCCCGCGACGGTATTTTCAACGGGAATCATCGCCAAAGTGGCCTCACCCGCACGGACAGCCTCGAACGCCTTTGCAAAACTGGCACAAGCGACGGGTTCCGCGTCAGGATAAAACTGCGAACAGGCCAAATGCGAATAAGCGCCGGGCTCGCCCTGATAGACGATTTTCGCGGGTGTTTTGCCTTGGACCATCTGGTGTAACCTTCTGCGCAGGCTGTCTTCGAAACAGGGGACTGTATAAACGCTTTGCGACCACACGCCGCAAGGGGTTTTCCCATTGCAATCATGTTTCATGATTATATGTAAGGCACAGGCGCGCTGGGCCATTAGCGCGACAGTCGAATAGACAGGGTTTAGTCATGGATGATCTAGGTTTTAACAAGGTCGCAGGTGCGGTTCTGGCCGTTGGCTTGGGCATGTTGGTTCTGATGAAACTGCCTGGAATTGTCATGGGTGGTGGACATCACGGCGAAGACCACAAACCTTTCGCTTACGGCGATGGTACAGTTGCCGGAGCTGTTGCAGCTGCTGAACCCGTCGACCTGCCCTTCCCGCAAGCTGACTGGGTCGCCGCGATGGACGAAGCGCGCGGCGCGAAAGTCTTCAAGAAATGCGTGTCCTGCCACAACAACGAAGCTGACGGCAAAAACGGCACGGGCCCAAATCTTTACGGCGTCGTGATGGCGCAAAAAGCCGTTCATGCCGGCTATGATTATTCTGCAGCGTTGAAAGCTTCACCCGGCGCGTGGAGCTATGAATCACTCGACGCCTATCTGGCAAAACCAAGCGACTATGCGCCCGGCACCAAGATGAATTTCATCGGTTTGAAGAAGCCCGCAGACCGCGCAGCCGTCATCGAATATCTGCGCTTGGGCGCAACCACACCCGTAGCACGCCCGGAACCGGCCCTTGTCGTGGAAGCCCCCATGGAAGCGCCAATGGACGCGAGTGAGGAAATGGCCGCAACGCCAACCGATATGACGGTCCCAGCAGAATCCATGTCGATGGAACAACCCACTGTTGACCCGCAAGAAGCGGTGGAATCAGCTGCCGAAGACATGATCGAGACGGCCAAGGATATGGCCGAAGACATGCCGAAGCCGGACATGGACCAAAAGGTGGTAACACCTGAAAAGCTCAAAGAGCTCGAATAGAGATCAGAGACGGTTGACGCGGGTCGGCGCACCGATCCGCGCTATCGCTTCTGCTAAAGGCTCGATCGCAACGCACATGTGATGCGCATTGGCGTGCAGAAACGCTCCGTCCGCAATGACGATACCCACATGGCCGCGCCAGAAGACCAGGTCGCCAGCTTGCGCGTCATCCACGGACACAGCATCCCCTAGAGCTGCTTCCTGCTGATCCGCATCTCGCGGAGCGTCAACGCCCTTGGCGGCCAAAGCGCTCTGCACGAGGCCAGAGCAATCCAAGCCCATCGCCCCCGTCCCGCCCCAGACATAGGGCTGGTGCAGCATGTCTATCGCGATTTCCCAAAAGGGGCGCGGGTCCGTCTGCGCGATTGGCTGAAGGTGTTTCAGATGGATATGCCCCATCCCTCGCAGATGAAGGAAATCGCCCTTAACCGCCCCTGTAACGACCGCATTGCGCGGCAACACACCCAGCAAGCGCGATTTGATATCTGCGCCCTCAAACATCGTTGCAGAGACGACGCCAACACGATGCGACGGGGATTCTAGCGCATCTGACAGCGCAGCCTCAGGCAGCGTCCCGACATAATCGATGCGCTGTGAACCTGGCACAATGGAAAGCAAAGCCCCGTGAGCCACGCCACGCTCAGACTTTAAACAAGCAAAGCGCTGTCCAAATAACGCCTGCGTCCCGATCCCAGTTTCGGTTCGAAGTTCCGCATAGGGCTGCATGACAGAACGAAGTGTCGCTTTCGACAGATCAGGAAAATCGGTCCGGGGGTCGGACATGCGCCTTACGGCAATTCTGATTGGATCGTGTCACCCAAAGCCGACAGGAAATGAATCCCTTTGGACGTTCGCGCTAGCAAGACAGAGCGCTTATCACGCGGATCAGGTTTGCGCACGATGTAGCCAAGCTTGCAAAGGCTATCCGTCGCGCGGGAAATCGCAGCTTTCGTCACCTGCAAATGCGCCGCCAGCGACCGGACAGTATGCGGGCCAGCCTCCAGATAAATGCTCATCATCATCGCGAGCTGCCGCGCAGAAAGATCTGGTGCGTCTGAGCGCACACTTGCCAATGTCACACGATGCCAGAACGCCAAGCTATCCTTCCGAGAAAGCTTCGAACTTTCAGGGACTTGGGGCGCAGGTCGACGTGACTTCAGGGTGATTTTCGGAAGCTCCTCTGTGCGCTCTATCGCCACAAGTTTCGGGACAAATGCAGTCTCTGTCATGGCCATTTTCGCTTAGCTCCCCAGTCAGCGGTGTTGTGAATAAACTCCACGAATCAGGGAATCGCACAGGCGGGATTCACGGGTCAAGGGAAGCGGCCCCGCTTTCTGGCCGCAGCGACTCAAGTGATTCAAAATCCACAAAACTTTTTAACGGGTTTCTGGCAGTATGCAGGGATGAACGGCTCTTCCGACCATATCACACCGACGACCACCCCTGAACCCACGCGCCGTCGGGGTGTTCGACTGCCCCTGCACGGGCTTGCGAGCCTCCGCATCTTGATCGTCTTGATCATTGGGATTGGCTATGCCTCGACCATGGGGATCGGCACAGATAGTGTCGAATGGGGCAACCTTTGGGGGTATGATCCCAGTTGGTACGGCGTCAATTTGCTCTTCATTCTGTCAGGGTTTCTGGCGATGCGCAGCTTTGCGCAGGGACGCAGTGTTTTTGACTTCTTCGGGTCGCGCATCTGGTCGCTATGGCCCGCACTCTTAGCCGCAACGCTTGTGACGGTCCTCATCCTGTATCCCATCATGTGCAACTCTGATGCGCCGCACCGAATGAATGCTGGCGCGCTGACAGTGTATTTTCTCAAAACGGTGTTCTTGATCGAACCCGGCGCCCCCCTGCCTGGTTTGTTAGATGATGCGAAATATGCCTGCCTGATGCAGGGCGCGATCTGGACACTACGGTGGGGCCTCGCGCTGCACATTGCTTTCGTCATCGGGCGAAAACTCAAACTTTTTGCCAACCGCCATTTGGTTCTGGCCCTCGCAGCCCTCGCGGTTCTGACATATACCTTACTGGTCTGGTCAGCGGTTCGCTATGTCGCTTTTGGCGAAGCGATTGAGGCCTATCTCCCAGCGTTCAGATTAGGGGGCTGTTATCTGGTCGGGACGGCCGTTTTTGCGTGGCAGAACCGGTTGAACTTATCGTGGCGTGTAATCTTACCCACTGCGTTAGGTTTCGGGGCACTTGCGACAGCGCACAGTCTCTACATGTTCTGGACGCCGATGATGGAAGTCCTCGGCACAGCGTTTTGGCTGACGCTCTGCCTCGGTTTTCTCAGCTATGCACCGCACAGCTTACGCCGCTGCCCGCGCATAACGCCCGTGCTTTACGTCACGATCTGGCCTGCCGCGCAGGTCGTCGTCGCCCTCTTCCCCGGAATGGGACAGCGCGGCGTGATCGAGGTCAGCCTCATCCTCGCCAGCATCGGCGCGGTGATCGTCTTCCTGCTATTGCGACAAGCGCGTGTTCAACCCGCCCGCCTTTAGCCAGCCATAGACGGCGCGCACGCCGTACATATCCGCACCCTTTGGATGGGCCGGCCGCGCCGTTGGGTTCCAGCCATAGGTATCAAAATGTATCCACGGCGTGTTACGCACGAAGCGCTCTAAGAATAGCGCTGCGGTCATCGCCCCCGCAAAACTGCCGCCCGCGTTTTTCAAGCTCGCAATCGGAGACGATAATAGCGCGTTATAGGGCTGATAGAGCGGCATGTGCCACATCGGGTCCAACTGCGTTTCGCCGTGACGGACCAAACCTTCAACGGGTGCTGTACGATTGCTAAACATCGGCGGGAGGTGCGGCCCCAAGGCAACCCGCGCCGCGCCTGTCAATGTAGCGTAATCCACCATCAACACAGGATTGTCCTCTGCGGCACGGGCCAGCGCATCGCCCAGCACAAGCCGCCCTTCCGCGTCCGTGTTGTCAATCTCTACGGTCAACCCAACGCGCGAGGACAAAACATCGCCGGGGCGATAGGCATTGGCTGAGACCGCATTTTCCGCCACCGCCAGCAGGCAGTGCAAACGGATCGGCAGATTATTCGCCATGATAAGATGCGCCAGCGCCAGCGCATGTGCCGCGCCGCCCATGTCTTTCTTCATCAACCGCGCACCCGCGGCGGATTTCATATTCACGCCGCCTGTATCAAAGGTGATGCCCTTGCCAATAACAGCGAGGCGCGGATGCTCCGGATCACCCCATTCGATTTCGACAAGGCGGGGCGGTTCATGCGCGGCCCGTCCGACAGCATGGATCATGGGATAATTCTGTTCCAGCAAGTCCGCCCCGACGATCGACCGGACATCAGCATCGTGTTTCTCCGCCAAATCCCGTGCGGCCTGTTCTAGCGCGACAGGACCCATATCACCGGCGGGCGTGTTGATTAGGTCGCGGCATAATGCCGTTGCCTCGACTTGGGACATGATATCCGTCGTGGGGGCCTCATCGTCCAAGACCAGCACGGGTCCGGGCGGCACGTCGCCGAGATAGCGATCAAAGCGGTAGCCGCCCATACCGAAACCGATGGCCGCTAGATCTGCCGACCAGCCCGTCGGCAAAGCCCCCAACTTGTAAAAACCCTGCGGCAGCGCTGCACCCAATGTCCCCATGCGCATCTCACCTGTCAGGTCGCTTTCGGCAGCGCCGCAGCCCAGCAGGACAAGCCGCACATGGCCGGACGCTTCTGGCAGGCGAAGGCGTTGCCCACCCTCCCCGCTAAAACCGCGTTCACGCGCGAAGATTTTCTGCGCCTCAGTCAGGTTTGCGCTGTAGCGCTCCCAATCCTCTGGCCGCAGCGCATCAATCGTGACGGGTACGGCCTCGCTCGGGAGGTCTTTGTGGCGAATAAAAGTCTCGGTCATGGGGCCTCGATGGAACGGTGTTTGATCTGGGAAGACTGCGCTTTGCTAACGCGGCGTTAACCCTATTCGTTCAGTTTTGTTAACGAAATCGACTCGCGGTGCAAACAAAAGCCTTGCGAGACATCCTTGCATCGAAGGCCGCACATGACCCGTCTCTCCCGCCTGGCATTTCTTCTCAGCTCGACCGGCTTACTCGCCGCGTGCAGCGTGGCTGCGCCGTTGAGCCCACAAGAAGAGGAAATCCAGCAGGACTTCGCAGTTTCGCAATATATGCCCGCCACGCGCCAGATGCGCGACGCCATCGAGACACAAGAGCTGTTTGCCCAAGCCGCCTTTTGGTCGCGGGAATATAACCTCAACCCATCAGATCTGGAGTCTGCGATCAAGCTGGCCTCTGCCGTGCGGCGTTTAGGCAACCCCAAGCGCGCCGTAGAAATCACGCAGACAACACGCGCACTCTATCCGCGTGACCCTTACCTGTCGGCAGAATTTGCCGCCGCCCTGATTGCGGATGAGCGTGCCGTCGATGCGATGGAGCCGCTGAACCAAGCGCTCTCACAAGCCGCAGGTTATGGCCGGCTTTGGTCTTTGAAAGGCGCCGCCTTGGATCAGCTGGAACGCTATGACGAAGCGCGGCAACATTATTCGCGTGCGATGCAGATCACACCGAATGACCCGAATGTGCTGGCCAATATCGGATTGAGCTACGCGCTCTCTGGTGATGCCGCGACGGCTGAAGGGTGGCTCCGCCGCGCTGTGGCACAACCAGGCGCATCGGCGACGATCCGTCAGAACCTCGCCCTCGTGCTACAGCTGCAAGGCAAAAATGACGAAGCCTCGCGCTTGATCTCAAACACAGCCGCCCCACAGCGTTTTCCAACGACGCGCCCGCTCAATAACCCTGTGACGCGCGAAGAAGTCCTGCGACCACCCACGGTGCGTCAGGCACAACCGCAAGCCGCGCCAGTACAGCGCAGCCAACCGACCAGCAGTTTTGCTTCTGGTCGTGCGTTACGCGATGCACAATCTGCCGCGCGGCAAGCACCTCAGCCCGGCCTGCAACCGGGACTCGCCCCTGTGTCACAAGCGCCTATCGCGACGAATAGCTCGGTCCCATTGGGCCGTGTCGGCGCGCCAACGGCCGCTACACCACAGGCTCCCGCTTCGCCCGAAGCACAGCAAGAATTACTAAATCGGATCGCCAGCAGCCTGCAACCTCAACGCCAGCAGATGATGAGCTCCTTTGCCGCAACACCACCGACAGGTCAGATGATGCAACAGCGGCCACAGCCAACCCCTCAAGGTGGCGGATATCCGCAGCAGAACTACGCACCTGCACCGCAAACGCAAACGGCCCCTATGGAAACAAGAGGGCGCAGTCGTCGCCGCCGTTAAAAACGAAACGATCGTAGAATCAAAAAGGCCGCTTCATCCCTGAAGCGGCCTTTTTCTTGTCTCGTAAATATGGGGCTATGTTTTCGTCAGAAAGCCGAGCTGAGGCGCAGAGCTGCTGGCGTCAGGATGACGATAAACAGGACCGGCAGGAAGAACAGGATCATCGGTACGGTTAGCTTCGCAGGAAGCGCAGCGGCCTTTTTCTCGGCCTGCATAACGCGCAGCTGACGGTTTTCATTCGCCATCGTCCGCAGCGTATCGCCTAACGGTGTACCGTAACGTTCCGCCTGCACGAGAGCTGTCGCAACGGCGCGAATACCCGGGTGATTGTTACGACGCGCAAGGTTCTCATAGGCCAGACGTCGTGATGTCAGATAGGAAAGCTCTGCGGTCGTCAGCGAGAATTCTTCGGCGAGTTCAACAGAACTATCTCCCATTTCTTCCGCGACTTTTGCAAAGGCGAGTTCGACGGACATACCCGATTCCACACAAATCAGCAGCAGGTCGAGCGCGTCTGGGAAGACGGGAACAATGGATGACAGGCGCTTGCCCGCCAAGTTTTTGACCCAAATACTGGGCAAGTAATAGCCGAACACAACCATACCCATGGTCATACACACCCGTTGCATCATCGCCCAATCTGGCAGGTTCAGAATGACGAACATCAGCAGGCCAACCACGCCCAAAACCACGGGAGCGATGAGGCGGGTCATGTAGAATATGTAGACAGGTTTCTGACCCCGAAGACCCGCTTGGGCCATCTTATCTTTTAGGTCAGAAGCCTCGAGGACGCGCTCTAGGCTGAAGCGGTCCACCAGAGATTTCGCAAAGCCTTTGTTGTCAGACCGCAGGCTGGCTTCAGCTTGCAAGCTGTTCAGGCGGTTCTTGCGCATGGCCTCGCGGGCCGTCGCAACAGATTCTAGACGCTTCTTCTGTTTGTCGCCTTCGAGCATAGGCGCGAAGACAAGATAAGCCGACGCAATCACAAGGAGTGCGACCAACGCTGAACCAGCATTTTGGAAGAGGGCAATACTTTCGGGGTTCATTTTGACAGTCCCCCTAGAATTTGAAGTTGATCATTTTGCGCATCATGACCGTACCCAGCACCATCATACAGGCGCCGACCATCAGATTGCGTTGACCTGTCGTCGTAAAATACAGGTCTTTCATGTAATCAGGCGTCGTCACCGTCACGAGCACCATCACGACAATCGGCAATGAGCCAATGATGATCGCCGACACTTTGGCTTCCGCGGCGAGCGCTTTAATCTTCTCACGGAGGAGCTTCCGCCCCCGCAGAACCTTAGAAAGGTTATCCAACGATTCACCGAGGTTACCACCCGTTGTCTTTTGAATGTTCAGCACGGTTGCGAAGAAGTTCACTTCGGAAATTGGCATGCGCTCATACAGCTGCTCGAGGCAGACCTCGATTGGAATACCGAGGCTTTCGCCTTCGACAACTTTGCGAAACTCACCGCCCAGTGGATCAGGTGACTCATGCGCAATAATTTTCAGGCAGTCACCCAGCGGCAAACCTGTCCGAACACCGCGGACAATAATGTCCATCGCATCAGCGAAATGCGCTGTGAATTTTTTCTGACGCCGCGCAATCGCAGAGTTGAGGATGAAACGCGGCAGACCAAACCCGATCACAAAACCGAGGCAGAGTCCCAGATAAATCGGTGCGCCCAAAACAAAAGGAATGATCCCAACCACGGCCGCAACGATGAAAGAAATCATCATAAAGCGCTGTGGCTTTGTCTTCCAATTCGCCTGCATCAGGCGGGATTCAATCGACTTGGCTTTTTTCTTTTTCGCGTTTTGACGCTCCTCGATCTTACCGAGGGTTTCTTCGATCTGTTTACGACGACTAGAGCTGTCTTCGACTTTCAGCTGTGTTTTGATATTGCCGACAAGGGATTTTCGTCCTGTCAGATCGCGTACGCGAGAGCCATTGGCAGAAGACTTCTCGCCGCCCATCAATAGAAAGCCGAGACCCAATACGAGTCCGGCGGCACACAGCGCTATGAGAGTTTGCGGCTCCACGTCTTAGGACCCAGCCTCATCCAAGGCTTCGGCCAAATCCTTCTCAAGATTGAAGTAACGCGCGCGGTCCCAGAATGCTGGGCGGGCGATACCTGTGGACTTATGCTCACCGATGATTTTGCCATCTGCATCTTCGCCGTCCATTTCATAGACCAGCAAATCCTGTGTCACGATGACGTCGCCTTCCATACCGATCACCTCGGTAATGTGCGTAATCCGACGCGAACCATCGCGCAGACGTGTTGCTTGGACGATAATATCAACAGAACCGACAATCATTTCGCGAATGGTTTTCGCCGGTAGCGAGAAGCCACCCATCGTGATCATGGATTCCAAACGTGAGAGAGCTTCGCGCGGTGAGTTAGCATGGAGCGTTCCCATCGAACCATCATGGCCCGTGTTCATGGCTTGCAGAAGATCGAACGCTTCCGGTCCCCGGACCTCACCCACGATGATGCGTTCTGGACGCATCCGCAGACAGTTTTTCACGAGGTCCGACATTGTAATCTTACCCTTACCCTCGAGGTTAGGCGGGCGTGTTTCAAGACGCACAACATGCGGCTGTTGCAGCTGCAATTCGGCCGCATCTTCGCACGTAATGATGCGCTCATCCGGGTGAATAAAACCTGTCAAACAGTTCAACAGGGTTGTCTTGCCCGAACCCGTACCGCCAGAAATAACGATGTTACACTGGCAGGCGCCGATGATTTGCAGCACCCGAGCGCCAGCAGGCGAAATGGATTTGAAATCGACGAGGTTGGACAGCGTTAGCTTGTCTTTCTTAAATTTCCGAATGGTCAGAGCGGGGCCATCAATCGACAGCGGCGGGGCAATCACGTTGACCCGTGAACCGTCTAGCAAGCGCGCGTCACAAATCGGGCTGGCTTCGTCCACGCGGCGGCCAACTTGGCTCACGATCCGCTGACAGATATTCATCAACTGCGTGTTGTCGCGGAAGCGGATATTCGTCTTCAACATCTTACCATTGGTTTCGATGAAGACGTGTTTCGCGCCATTGACCATGATGTCGGCGATATCATCCCGCGCGAGCAGCGGCTCTAGCGGACCATAACCAAGAATATCATCACAGATTTCTGTGATCAGCTGGCTTTGCTCTGCAACGGAAAGGCGGACATTTCGGATCGCGATGATTTCATCAACGATTGTGCGGATTTCTTCGCGGGCCTTATCCGGCTGCATTCCAGCCAAAGCCGAGACGTCAATCGTCTCGAACAACGCATTAAAGATCGTTGCTTTTGTCTCGTAATATTCTTCGGACGGCTCATTGCTGCGCGAACGCGGCGCAGGCGTATTCGCCGGCTGCGGGGCCGGGGCCTTTTTCTCTTTCGCTGGCGCAGGTGCGCTATCGGGTACGACGGCAGCAGCCGCAGCACTGTCTGAGCGTTTACCGAACATCTATTTTGCCTTCTTCAGGAAGGAGAACATCGACTTTGACCCGCCGGTATCGACGCCCTTTGATTTCAACATCTTCGCTTTGCGCGTGGGGGCAACGTCGCCCTTCATGCGGACATCGAAAGAGCCTGTTTTCAAGCGATTGGCCAGATATTGCAGGCCCTGAACGGCGGTTGCAGCAGATTTGACCTCGGTCAGCATTTTACCTTCATTCGCGCCCTCGAAATGGCTTTCAGG
>CAYPWW010000001.1:0-67171 GCA_964414555.1 uncultured Algimonas sp. | reverse complement strand
TGGTCGTCCAATCGGTCCAGTGATGCGGCATATCCAAGATAGAAAGCGGCGAAACACTGCGCACGGCATTGACGACAGCTTCATAGCTTTCCGTCGCCATGACAGGTTTTGTATTCAACGAACTAGACGTCGGTAGGATGGAAAGCTTTTGCGTATGGCGGATCATAATCCGGTCCATTAGCGTTTCGTCCAACCGGTCAGGTTCGGCCAAGGCCTCTTCCAGACCCGATGTATTATCATAGGCAAAATCGAGACCCGTCGTGCCCCAGCTGGCATCAAGGTCAACGAGGGCTGTTTCCTGACCCATATTTTCGGCCAATATCCAAGCTGTGTTGTGCGCGAGCGCGGAGGAGCCCACGCCGCCTTTTGTGCCAAAGAACGCAGCAACGCGGCCAATAAATGGCTGATCCGGGTCGGCGTAAAGCTCGCCCAACGAACGAATAACGTGAAGTGGGTGAAGCGGCGGGACCAGATAATCCGAGACGCCTTTTTCCATCAATTGACGATATAGACGAATATCATTCGCCGCGCCAATGATGACAACTTTCGTACCTTCATCACAGACAGATGCGAGTTGCTCGAGCTGATTAAACAACTCTTCGCCGCGCATACCGCTCTCGATAATGATGAGTGAAGGCGTGTTTTCCTTGTGATAAAACTCAATCGCAGCCGGCAGGCCGCCCATATAAATTTTCACATTTGTGCGCTTCATGCGCCAATCGCGCGTCGTCTCATTGATGCAATGCGCAGTTTCCTGACGATCACAGAAGGCTTGGACAGAGATAGACGGAAGTGGCTTTTCGCCACTGTCGCGAACGTCTTCCGTGAGGGGTGCATAGACTGGCGCTTGAACTGCGGGCGCTGCCGCGGCGGGTGCCGTCGCATATTGCATGTAATTCGGGTCCGCTGGCGGGACTTGACCTTGCGGCATCATCTGAGGCGCAGGCGCTTGAGGAACGGGCATTTGAGGCGCTGGCATCGGTGGGGCCATCTGCGGCATAGGCATAAGCTGCGGTGCCATCTGCGGCGCAGGATGCGGCATAGGCGCTGCGACGGGCGCTGGCATGGCCATAGGCTGTGGCCGTGTCGGCACGCCAGGCGATGGGACCGGGGCGGGATGCGGTTGCGGCTGTGTCATCTGTGTCATAGCGTCATCGTCTTTATTGGTGTTCAATTTTCGTCCGGTATGCGGTTACTCGCCCCCAACAACCTGTCCTGGGTTGATGGCAGCAGCCGTTGGAGAGCCGTCAATATATTTGTCGTAAATAACCTGACGACGCTGCGCATTTGGCGTGCCTTGAGCATAAGGTTCGAGCAACTGACGCGGATCCGTCACCATCGCAGCCAGATTGGCCGAATGGAAACATCCGAAATTCGCGTGCGGTTGGTTGGAATAGGTCTGAGACATATTCCCAAGCTCGCGACAGTCATCGGGGATGGCGCGCAATGTGCGATAGGACACGATTACGGGCGCAGGTGCGCCGGCTGCAGATGCATATTGACCGGCTTGCAGGCTGGCGGGATTCAAACCGCCTTGAGCCATCAAGGAACGAATAACGGTTTCGGCTTGGCGCGTCCCCAAACCACCGGCCGCGTTGGCTGGACGGTTGATATGGAGCGGTCCTTGGCCTGATTGCGCATAACCATCGAGGAATTGTGCGACCGCCAACTTATCACGCGCAGAAAGTTCCAACCCGTTTGGTCGCGTATAAAGCTCTAAACGTTCAATAGATTCAGCTACTTGGATCGGATTACGCAAATGGTTCGGCGCCAGTGTCGGCCCCGGCACAGCGCATGCGGAGAGTGTTACAGCCGCGCCAGAGAATAGAGCGATCAGAGAAGTCTTCATCTTGGTCATCATCCGCTCCTTAATCCACCACATGGCCGAATGGCCCGGACAGCGCGCCCGCCTGGATTTTCGGTTGGCCATTTTCGGCATAAACTCGGTTGATCCGGCCCAGCAGAATGCTTTCCGTATCATTTGGCTGAATAAAGCCATCGACAGGCGTTTGCAGTTTGTCGGGGTGCGTTGCATCGACAAGGTAAGGCGTCACAATCACGACCAGTTCGGTTTGAACCGAAGCTGAGTCACGTCCGCGGAACAGCGCGCCCAATCCCGGCACGTCTTTTAGTCCGGGCGGACCGTCAACCACATTTCGAGCTTCTTCGCGAATCAAACCCGCGATAACGAGACTGCCACCCGCCGGCATTTCGACGACCGTATTGGCACGACGCACCCGAATACCGAGAATTTGGTCACCACCTTCGACAGAGAAAGCATTTTCTGTCGTAGGCTCTGACACTTCGGTCGAGATAGAGAGCGAAATTAGACCTTCGGACAAAACGACCGGCGTAAAGCCAAGCGAAACACCAAAGGGTTTGAATTCGAATGAGCGCTGGAGATTGCCATTCTCATCCCGGAATGAGCCCGAGAATAGCGGAATTTCGCCACCCGCGAGGAAGTTGGCACTTTCGCCAGAAATCGCGGTCAATGTTGGCTCGGCTAGTGTGCGGACAAGACCGACCGTCTCGAGCGCAGAAAGCGCCCCTGTTAAGGATGACAGATCACCGCCGCCTGTATTGTTAAAGCCAAGGCTGCCGGATATCCCGCCCGCTGGCGTTGGCCCGACCGAATTAACGAGAGACAGCGTGCTTTCTCCCAACTCACCAAGGGCGGAGAGGTTGAAACCCATTTGCTTAGTCACGGAGCGCTGCATTTCGACGATGCGAACCTTCAGCATGACCTGATCTTTGCCTTCAATCGCCAACAGATTGACAATTTCGCCATTTCCACCGCCGAGCCACATACGGGCTAGCTTTTCGACCTTGTCGGCCGCTGCGGCATTCGGGACAGAGCCCGTCAGAAGGATATTGGAGTTAAAGGACTGAACCTCGACATTTGTCGACGGTGCATTTTGTTTAATGAGGCTTTGCAGGCCATTGATATCGCGTTCGACACGAATGTTCAGATCCAGCAATTCTTGGCCGTCATGACCATAGAAATAAGCGTTTGTCTGTCCGGGTTGCTTGCCGATTAACATGACGCGGCGTGATGTGTGCAGCACGGTGTCAACGACGTCCGGATTGGACACGTAAACATCCATTACGTTGTCAGGCAGCTCGATCACGGATGATTTCGAGAAGGGCAGGACGATATCGCGGCTAACCGCGCCCTGACCTGGGCCTTGAATCCGGACATCCGCAGACGCGGCTTGTAATTGTGAGTAGGAACGCGTGCCCGCCGCAGACGGAGTCGCCGCCAGAGCGAGCAAACTGGCCGTGGCCAGCATCAAACCTGTGGCGCGAACCATTTTCGGGCGCTTAGCAAAGCGAAAGCGTGTGTGAGTCGATGTCATATCCGTCGTCCCCTATCGTTCCTGCAGGGCGACGGCCGTTGGCTGGCCGTTGCGGTAGATGGTGAGACTAGAAGGCGGCGGAGCCGCCTCTTCACGTGCGACTTTGGCGCGGCTACGTGCTGGAGCGTTCGAACCGTTTGCGCCGCGCAATGTCAGATAAATATCGCCGTAACCTTCTGATTCTTGTAGCAATTCTGCATCATCAGGCGAAAGCTCAAACGTGGCAATCGACCCAACGAGAGCAGCGCCCGTTTCTGGACCTGTTGCAAAGGTTTGATCAATTGCCAGAACCTTGACGTTCTCAAACAGGATATTGGCCATATAAAGATTGGTCCGCTGGATGCCGCGTTGCTGCTGCTGGCCATCGGGCCCGTTATTATTTTGTTGGATGGCAAAGTTTTCACGCAAGATGATGTCGACGCGGTCACCAGGCTGGATGAAACCCCCCGCCGCTGTATCGACGCTGATCCGCGTTGTAACCGCGCGCATACCGGGCTTCAGTAACGCCGCCATTACGCCGCTATCGCCCGCCATGATAACTTTGGAGCGCGTGAGCGTCTCGCCTTCGCCCATAGGCTGGCGCGCGAGGGCATTGACGAATGTTGAGGCTGCATCGGGATTGTCTTCAATCGAAATGAGATTGGCGTTGAGCGCTTCTGCGGGCCACTGGATCGTGGTGATCGCGTCCTCAGTAATGCGCTGGCCAGTGTTCATAGGCCGCGCGGTCGCCAAAACGTCCACATACTTCACTTTTTCAACGATCACTTCCGGCGCGACAGCTGTCGGCACAGAGACAGGCGTACCCATCTTGCGCACTTGCGTGAAGATGATGCCCGCTGCGACGAGCATTCCGCCTACGATTATCAGTTTTTTGGTGTCCATATCCCCTCGCCACATTGGCTGCGTCTGGTGTTCGTCCGGTCCTGTCGTAACGGGACGCGCACTAAAGCATGGTTAACGGATAGACGCCGAGGCATTGGGAAAGTGTTAACACCGCGAGAAATCTTCTGCGTTTCGAGCGAGACCCGCTGAAGCACATACGAAAAAACCGGGCGCAAAGGCCCGGCTCATCAAAATTCGTCAATATGTGTCTAGCTTACATGACGGAGGCAAAGATCGCGCTCTGCGGCAGTGTCATCAGGGCGCCGGCCGCCAAAGCCAAGCCGTATGGCATTTTCGTCTCGTCTTTGAACATCGCATAGGCCCAAGGCGCGGTCAGAACACGCACCGGAATAAACTTCCGTCCAACGATCAAGCCAAAGGCCAAGATCGCGCCAAACAGCGTGGTGTAGAAAATATAGTGGACGGCATCTGGCCAAGTGAACCAAATCGCTGTCGCCGCCATCAATTTCGCGTCACCGCCGCCAAGCCAGCCAAAAGCGAACATCGCAAAACCGGCTGCAAAGAATGTCAGGCCCACGGCGAGATGCTCGCCCAGCTCTGGGAAGCCCTGCCATGTAAACGGCACCATCAGAATAAACCCGCCAAGCATTGCAAGGCTGACTTTATTCGGGATCGTCATGGAGGTGGCATCTTTGAGAGCCGCCATCACGAGCGGCACAGCGAAGACAAAGAAGAGTAAAGCAGGCAATATCATGTCGTTTCCAATCAGAAGATCGACGGCATGTTTACAGAGGGAGGCTTAAAATCGCGTATATATATCGCGATTAGCCTGCACTTGTGTCGATATTCTGCGTGCCGGGCAGGTTGTTCTCTGCAGTTGTTGCTTCAATCTCGAGGGCTGAATCATCGAACGTCTGGTTGACTTGGTCACCAATCGCCGTGGCCCCACCGATGATACCAACGGCGATCAGAGCTGCAATCAGGCCATATTCGATAGCCGTTGCACCGGACTCATCTTTCAAAAATAATTTGAACATTGTCTATCCCTACCCATGCATTCCAGAAATTAAATAGCCGCCAGAGACGGATATTGAAAATCGGGAAGTAGGCCGGGCCTTTAGAAAGGCCCGACCCCAATCAATAGCTGACCGGATTAACCAGCAGCTGTATCGATGTTAGCAGTGTTGGTTTCGTTGGCTTCAGCGCCAGTTCCGTCAACAGCCAGAGCGACATCGTCGAACTTCTGGTTGACTTGGTCACCGATGGCTGTTGCGCCACCGATGATGCCGACAGCGATCAAAGCAGCGATCAGGCCGTATTCGATAGCCGTTGCACCGGACTCGTCTTCAACAAAGCGTGTAAAAAGATTTTGCATAACATTACTCCCACGTATGCGTTAGTCAGAGAGGATAACCCTCGTTTCACAGGGTCATCCCTGATGAAGCTACTTATAGGGAGGAGTTCTTTCGCTCTGATTGAAAGACACGGTGAACATCTGGTAAAAATGACAAAAACTTCATGCCTAGGTGCTTTTTTTATCGCAAAAAGCCCCAGAAGGGTTTTGTCTATATATAATGACTCAGCACAAATCGGCGTTTCGCATCATATATGTAAACCTTTCATTCAGCACCTTCGTTTAACGCTAAGGCCAATCACTTGTGGAGCTAAGCGCATGCGCATTGCTAAATCGATTTGTCTGTCCGCCCTTTTTCTCGGAGTTGCGGGTCTTGCCTCAGCTGGCGAGAACCAAAGCTATAAGGTTGAGCTGAACAAGACGGAGATTCTCCGCCTCCCCGGCGCGGCTGCGACGGTCATCGTCGGCAATCCCGCGATTGCGGATGTCACCGTGCAATCGGTCGATACACTTTTTATTGTTGGCCGTGGATATGGTGAAACAAATCTCATCATTCTTGATAATAACGGGCAAACGATGCTCAACGCCGACCTGCAAGTTACAAATACACTGCCAGCCCATAGTATTCGTATCTACGCGGGTGGAGAGCGTGAAACATATTCTTGCATCCCCTTCTGTGGTCCATCGCCCGTTTTAGGCGATAGCGTTCAATTTGTCAGTCAGAACACTTCTTCAGAGGCGAACCTGGCCCCGACAACGGCTTTTTCAACACCAGGGGCCACCTCTCAGCCCATCACAGCGGCTGGCGATAATACGTCTTTCACCGAAACGCCTGGGTCGACACCCTTTCCAAATTAATCGATCCCAAAAGACGATAAATATTTGTTGAAATTAACTCGCTGTTAAGGGTTTTCCTTACGGCTTCATTAAGACGCTAAGCTTATTCTATTCCCTACGACCGCCCTCAAATGTGAGGTGCGAGAGTGTGGGAATGGGACATGAAACAGTTTTTCAGCCGCGCCAATCGGCAAGCCAAGCGTCGCGTACATCGCTTTCGTCGCAACACCTCTGGGGCAACCGCTGTTGAGTTCGCCCTGATCTCTTTGCCTTTTTTCACAATCCTTTTCGGCATCATCGAATTGGCCGTCGTCTTTTTTATTAGCTCTACCGCCAACCACGCCACATCCGAAGCCGGGCGCCTTGTCCGGGTTGGACGTTTTCAAGGGTGCGGAGCGCAAGCAGAATTCAAAGCAATCGTTTGTTCAAAAATGGCCGGGCTGGGTAATTGTTCAAACAATCTGCGTATCGATGTTTTGACAGATGCTAACTTCTCGACCCTCACCTTTGAAGAGGTGCCAGAACCTGAGGAAGCAGACGAAGATACAGGTGACGTCCCCCCCGTTGCTAACGGTGTTTATCAGGACACAAATGGCGGCGACAACGTCGTCGTTCGCACAGTCTACAACTACCGCTTGGCGCTACCCGAATTTATGACTCGTTTGGGTAATCCAAAGGGATCTGGCGTTCGTCAGATGATGTCTATGACAGCTTTTCGCAATGAACCTTTCGATACCGGCACGACATGTGACCCCGAAGTTCAAGCCTTGATTGATGCTGGATCTTAGTCAGCGCCGTCTACGCCAAACCATGACATGAAAACGGGAACCTCACCCATGCCAATGACATCTTTTTTCAAAACGACCCCGAAGGCTCTTCAGCAAGACGAATCCGGTGTGGCATCCATCGAATTTGCCTTCATCGCGCCCGTTATGCTGTTGATGTACTTTGGCCTTGCTGAGGTTGCGACGGCGATTTCTGTGGACCGTCGTATCTCTCAGGGTGCGAACGTCGCGGGTGACATGATCACCCAAGCGCCTGAAACCGGTAAAGATGATGCGGAAGAAATCCTCTCTGCTGCCGTGCGTGTCATGAATGTTCGCAACGCAAATGATATCCAGATCGATATTCAGAGCTTTATCCGCGATTCCGCGGGCGATATCGAATCGCGCGGGCGCTTGTTGTTCAACCACACCTCGACTCCTGCACCTTTTGACGCAGACTCGCTGGACGCCCGCCTTTTGAGCGAAAACTCCGGGATTGTCGTGACGCGCGTGACCTATGAATACACACCGATTGAGACGACGGATTCAATCCAACGCAAAGGCACGGATGACGGCGCGACAGGTGATGATTATGAAACAGACCGTTTCGACGGTAACATTACATTGTCAGAAACGTATCTTCTGAAACCGCGTCGCTCTGAATTGGTTGATATTGTTCCGATGGATGTCGCCGGGGTGAAGATCACAGACACAAAGACGATTTGTACGGGCTCAGGGTATTCAAGCATCGTCTGCGCTGATCCTATTCCTGATCCAGGCTAGAGCTACTCGGCTTCGAGATAACGCGCGCGAATTGTCGAAAGCATATCCGCTGACAGACCCAGCGTCTCCCGCGTGTAGCGTTCCATATCGCCCATACCGTCCAGCGCAGCCTCTAGAAATGCCGGCTCTACGCCAAACATGGGCCAGAGAGATTCCGCGTCGATAGGGCGACCATAGCGCTCAGAAAACGCGGCAGAGGCTGGCACCAAGATCGCGTCAATATCCACTGCATCCAGCGTCAGCATGTAATCTGCGAGAATATCCTCTCGGGATACGCCCAATAGGCCATGGATCAACGCGACCAGCGTCCCTGTTCTGTCCTTACCCGCCGCACAATGCACCAGCACGCCTGCGGAGGCGTCATTGTCATGCTCTGCCATGAACGCCAGCGTATCGCGAAATATGGCCTGAAAACCGGGATCATGTGGCCGCGCCGTGTAGGACCGCATCATATAACCGCGCGCGTCCTCTGCCGAATAGAGCTCATGCTCTAAGAACGCTTCATGCGGCGCGACCTTGGCATTCAAGCGGTCCGGCGAGTCCGGATATTCATGTACGGTGGGCGTGGGGTCCAATAATCGTGACGGCTGTTTCCGCCGTTCTGGCGCGTGGCGCAGATCTACGACCAAATTGACGTCTAGATCTGAAATTGTGCCATGATCGGTGTCGCTCAAACTTGCCAGATGGGCAGAGCGAAACAATCGCCCAGTCACGACGGGTCGCCCTCCCAATCCTGCATAGCCCCCGAAATCACGGAAATTATAGATCGTCGCATAATCATGCAAACGGGCGGATTGGGGGATCAAAGACATGAGCGTGTCTTTATCAGGCCGAAACGGCATGGCCAGTGACGTTATTGTCACTGGCACTAAAAAAGCCCCGCTTAAAAAGCGAGGCTCTCATAATCTGGGTCTGTGTCGTCTAGCGCCTATTCAGCCGCCACGATCGACTGACGCTTTTGCAGCTCTTCGAACTTGCCCCAGACGCCATCGTCGCCGTGCCAGATACCGCCCGTTGCGCCTTTGGAATATTCCGTCGCGCGCGCTTCGAAGAAGTTGGCGTGCTCCACGCCATTTAGTATTTCCGTCAGCCATGGCAGCGGATGCTCTTCGATGCCATAGACTTTTGGCAGACCCAGCTGCCCCAGACGCCAATCAGCGATGTAACGGATGTACTGTTTGATATCCTCGGACGTCATGCCTTCGACAGGGCCCATTTCGAATGCCAGATCGATGAACTTGTCTTCCAGCTTCACAACTGTCTGACAGCAATCGATGATGTCGTCGGCGACGGATTTCGTCAGCGCGCCGGTTTCGCGGGCAAAGGTGTGGAACAGCTTGATCATGCCTTCACAGTGCAAGCTCTCATCACGGATGGACCAAGTCACGATCTGACCCATGCCCTTCATCTTGTTCATGCGCGGAAAGTTCATCAGCATGGCGAAAGACGCGAACAGCTGCAGCCCTTCCGTAAAGCCGCCAAACACAGCCATTGATGTCAGGATGTCTTTCTCTGTCTCGACGCCAAATTTGCCGAGATAGTCATGCTTAGCCGCCATCTCGTCATATTCCATAAACGCCGAAAATTCTGCATCGGGCATCCCGATCGTTTCCAGCAGCAGCGCATAAGCCGCGATATGGATCGTTTCCATATTGGAAAACGAGGCCAGCATCATGCGGACTTCCACCGGCTTAAACAGCGGCATGTAGTTTTCCATGTAGTTCGCGCCGACTTCGACATCGGACTGCGTGAAGAAACGGAAAATCTGCGTCAGGAGGTTCTTCTCGACCGCCGTGAGGTTCGTCGACCAATCCTTGATGTCCTCACCCAATGGCACCTCTTCGGGCATCCAATGGACCTGCTGTTGCTTCTGCCAAAACTCGAACGCCCACGGATAGCGGAACGGCTTATAAGAGGGCGACGGTTGCAACAGTCCTGAGTTGGACGGCTTGATGAATTCCATTTTGCCCATGACGGCTCTCCGCGATTCGTGTTCGGCGGTCCGAACACAGTTCTATAAATGTCTGAAATCGGCAGATTTTCGCATCAGAAACGCGATATATGCCACCTTCCCCTTACATACGCACTACATCTAGTGACCGTTTTGCTCAAGGACAGACTGGACCTGCGACCATATGTTCCGCGTGCGGGACGTTTGGCAAGAGGTGCAGACGTGATTGAGGCTTCGCCGCGAAGAACAGCTCTGGATAGACCTGTGGACGACGTCTGTATGCGCCGAGGGGCTAGTCTTTTAGCTGTTGCGGACACGGAAATTCTGCCCGCAACACATCCGCAGCATCCAACGGGATGGATTTCGCTTTCGGGAAAGCCCGCGCAAAATTCAGAAAGCCGTGCGGCATCGCTTTTTCATGCGCATAGGTCACATCGCACCCGTGGCGCGCGAGCTTATCCGCATAGAGCTTTCCTTCGTCTCGCAAAGGGTCCAGCCCCGCCGTCAGTACATAGGCAGGCGGCATATTGGACAGGTCTTTTTCCAGCAGGGGCGACAAGCGTGTCTCCGTCGCATCAGCCCCGGCAACGTAATGCTCGTCGATAAATTTCAGCGCCATAAAGCCCAGTTGCAACCAGTCCTGCGGCCCTGGCTTTGGCGGCTTAAACTCCATCAGCTGCATCAGCGGATAGAGAAGGATTTGCGCCGCGAGACGGTCACGATATTTCTGCGCCAGATAGGCCGCCATATTGCCGCCCGCACTGTCGCCGCCCACCGCGATATAGTTCGGGTCAATCCCATGCTCTTCCAAACCGTGACCTTCTAGCGCCCAGCGCAAAACCGTTTCACAATCCTGTGGACCTGCCGGATAGGGATGGGCGGGCGCAAGGCGGTAGTCTACCGAGATCACACGACAAATCGCGCCATTCGCCAGTCGGCGGACGATCCCGTCATGCGTGTCCAAGTCACAGGTAACAAAGCCGCCGCCGTGTAAATAGATCAGGCACGGCCCTGACGGCTCATCCGCACCAAAAGGCACGTAGAGGCGGACAGCCACAGCGGTTTCGCCTGTCTCGGCATCGCTCTCGCCAACATTAAATTCCACCGTGCGGGCCATCCTCGGACCTTCGGTGTCGAACTGGTTCGTGACGCGGCGGAAATTATCTTGGAAGACATTAATCTGGTCAGGTTCGAATTTGAACTTTTCCAGCTGTTGCTGCCATTTCGACGGCACATCCGAGTCTTTTTTCGAACTTTTTATCCGTGCCAGAAATCCGGCCATCAGACATCTCCTGCATAGGGTGGAGCTGGATCATACTGCATGGCGCGTTGCACGTCGCGTGCAAATTGCGGTGAGAATAGCTGCCCCACCAGCCAGAGCGACATGTCGATTCCAGCCGACACCCCAGCTGAGCTGAGTAAATTGCCGTCGCGCACATAGCGCACATGCGGGACTAATTCGCCGTCCAAGCCAAGGCGCACGAATTCGTCGAAATTCGCCCAATGGGTCGTAAGGCGCTTGCCCTTGAACAGGCCCGCCTTTGCCATGACAAACGCCCCCGTGCAGACCGAAGTGACCCAGTCGCAGTCCTTGGCGATCTCTTCGATCCACGCCATAACGTCTGCATCTTTGATAAGCGCCCGCGTCCCCTGCCCGCCCGGCACACAGATAATGTTGAGCTTGCCAGCCTCGGCCATCGCGGCATCCGCCCCAACGCGCATCCCTTTAACGGCACGAATATCGCCGCCGTCCGGGCTAATCAGGCGCACGCGGAATGGTTTAGGTTCGCCGCGATATTGGGCGACCTCATTGACCATATTCCAGACCTCCCAAGGGCCGACAAAGTCGAGCTCTTCAACACCGTCAAAGATCAAAATGCCGATTTCGATCATCCCGAAAACCCTCCCGTATCTAGGTAGTCCTGCTCGTCTGCCGTCATCTTTCGGCCCAGCAGCGGATTGCGATGCGGAAAGCGTCCAAACTGCGCAATGATATCGCGGTGCAGGACCGCGAACTTCAACGTGTCTTCCCCGTCCAAACGGTCCTGACAGAGTTCAACGCAGGCGTTCTGATCATCCAAATTCTCGCTATGCATCAACGGCATATAAGCGAACGGCCGTGCATCCTGATCCAGCGCCAGATCACCGTCGCTCGCGACCAGTCGCTTCGCCGCCGCCAGCGCTTGCGCATCCCACGCAAACATGGCCGCCTTACCGCGGTACATATTTCGCGGAAACTGATCTAGCGCGAGGATGAGGGCGAGGTGGGCGCGCGGCCCCTGCCCTTCCCACGCATGTGGCATGTCCGCTGTTGCGAGGGCCTGCGCTGTCGCCTCAAATTCAATCCGGATCGTCGCGTCGAAACTCTCGGTCGATTTGAACCAACGCTTTCGCGCAGGTTCCGAAAACCAGAAATCCAGAATGTTATCCGCGCTTCTCAAGTCTTAGGCCCAACGCCGCTCATTACAGGCGGGTCGTGCCGTCTTTGATCGCCTTAAACACGACCTTATCCAGCGGCGCATATGTGCCACTTGCCGGATCAGCGTAGAAGATCGGCTCGCTGATATTCGCCGGATCAAACCCGGCTTTGACCAAATTCGTTTTCTTGAATTTGAATGTGCTGGTCGTGTCCGAGTCCTTTGACAGGCGCAGGAAAACAGGTCGCGCATAATGCGGCAGTTCGCTGTCCACATGCGTTTTCAGCGCCACGAGATCCGGCTCGCCCTCTGCAACGATCGCGGCCATACCAGCGCGACCATCATAGCCCGGCACTTCCACGCCATAGACATTGGCTTGGGTCACGCCAGGGAAGGTCGACAGCACCGCTGCGACCTCACCCGTCGCAACATTTTCGGCCTTCCACCGGAAGGTGTCACCCACGCGGTCCATGAAATAATAATAGCCATCCGCATCGCGTTTCATAAGGTCGCCCGTGCGGAACCACGCGTCGCCCTTCTTGAACACATCGCGTAAGATTTTCTTATTCGTGGCTTCTTTCGTACCGTAACCTTCAAAGCGGAAGCGCGGGTCGTCCTCTCGGATTTCACCGATCATCTCACCGACCGTGCCAAAGTCTTCGCGAATGCAGAACCCGTCAGACCCGCGCGGATTTTCGCCCGTCTCAACATCATAGCGGATGATGTCGATGTTGAATTTCCACGCCAAATAGGACGGCACACGCCCAACCGCGCCGACGGGACCATCGACATTGATTAAGCTGACATTGCCTTCTGTCGCGCCGTAAAATTCGATGACATGCGGAATGTTGAACCGGTTGACGAAACTCTCCCAGACCTCTGGACGCAAGCCATTGCCGATGATCCATTTAATGCCGTGATTGCGTTCATTCTCATTGGCAGGCTGGGACAGTAGGAAGCGGCATAGCTCACCCACATAGGTGAACATGGTCGCGCCGTATTTCACGGCATCGTCCCAGAACTTTGACGCTGAAAACTTCGGAATGATGATGACCGCACCGCCATAGGTCAGCATCGCGCCGGAGCCAACCAAACCGCCCGTCGCGTGATACATCGGCAAGACCATCATCATCCGGTCAGAGGCCTTCGCTCGTGCGCCCGTGCCGATCCCGCGCATATAATTCTGCGCGCGGACATGTGTGACTTTCGCGGCCTTGGGCAAGCCAGTCGTGCCAGAGGTGAACATCTTCATCGCTTGGTCGCTGGCAATCAGGCCGGAGCGTACAGATTTGGCGGGACGGTCGGGGACCATCTCGCTGATCGCCGCGTCAAAACTCGCCTCGCCTTTAATCTCGCCAAAAGCGGCCCAGACTTTGATATCGCCTTCAACGCGGTCTTTCGCAGCATCCCATTGCTCAGCCATTTCGTGATCAACGATGATATGGGGCGTGTTGGAAATATTGACACAATGCGCCAGCGCCTTGCCCGCCAGCTGATAATTCAGCAGCGCCGGAACCACGCCGACCTTGGACAGGCCAAACCAGAGCGGGATATATTCGATCCTGTTTCGCGCGAAGACAGCCACCGTATCATTTTGCGACAGACCCTGCGCCACAGCCCATGCCGCGACGCGGTTGGCATAGGTTTCCATATCATCATAGGTCCACTGCCGCTCGGCCTCGATAAAGGCGATATTAGCGCCAAAGGCATCAACACGGCGTTCTAGCTCATCCGCGATCAAATGATTGCTGGCGGCGTCGACATCTTTCACGGAGCGCAACATCCGCAGCAAGTCGCGCACATATCCAATTTCGCGTCGTAAGGAGAAGCCCATAATCCGGTCGTCCAAAAGAATGAAGATTGGTGTCTCCTAGCGCCCTAGCCGAGAAAGACAAACCGTCAAAATCGTTTGTTCTGCAAAGAAAAACCCCGCACCCAAAGGGTGCAGGGTTTTGTCAAACGCAAATCCGGGTGGAGGGAGTAAGTCCAGTCCGGAACGTGGAAGCCGCGGGACACCTCCCGCTATGCTCAGACCTAACTTTGCAACGCCTGTGCCAAACTCGCCCGAGAGGCGAATTAATTTAGCAAACACGTCCCATTTGGCTGCGGCGTCGTGCCAGCGGGGCAATTTGCGGGCGGTGCAGCCTGCAAACTCGGCTGCGGATAACCACCACGGTGCCCCATAACAGGCTGTGGCACGGCCGTCGGCCGGACCTGACCCGTCGCCGCTAAGCGAAACCCTTCGATATAGTTCGGCGGGACATAGACAGGCCATTCCTGACCATCCCGATCCAGCACAAGAACGGTCATGCCGTCAAAACGGGCTGCATCTAAACGCTCGGCCGGAATGAACAGGCGCAAAGTCTCTTCCCGCGCACAATCGACGGACTGTGACGTCACGACAGAGCGACCGCCGTAAGCATCACCCGGAAAGAAATCGAGCCGTGTGCGACTACGCGACGGAGCTTCACGACGCGGCGTAGGGCGAGGCCGAGAGACCGGTTTCGGATTGCTCCGCGTCTTTGTCTTCGTCCGGCTTTGCGGGCGAGGTTTTGGGTTAGAGCGCGTGCGCTGTTTCGACGGCGCAGCTTGGACACGCGTTGGACGTGTCGGGGCAGCGCGACGCGGTTCTGATGTCCCACTGCGGGCAGGCGCTTCGATCGCACGTGTTCGCGGAGCAGGCTTCACTGTCGAGCGCGTGCGTGTGCGCGTGCGCGTAGGCCGCGACGTCTCAGGGGCAGCTTCTAAGCGGGTTGGGATATCCGGCCCTGCGCGGTGAGGCGCAGCAAAACCATTGCGGGACGGAGCCGTCATCGCGCGAATGGGTGGTGGAGCCGTGCGCGTGCGCTCGCCACCGCGCGTGTTTCCTGTACGCGTTCCGCCGGTTCTGGGACCACCTGTTCGAGTACCAGACCGATCAGGGTTCCGACGATCTTCGCCAAGGCGATCCCGAACATAATCTGACAATGGTGCGCGATAGGTTCCGTAACGGCCGTTATGACGGGACCCGTTATAACCATATCCACGTCCGTATCCGTAGCCAGAGCCAAAGCCTGCGCCAAAACCGTGATGCCCATAATAGCCGCGCGTCGGACGGAAAATTCCGCGCCCATAGCCATAGCCCGGATCATAATACCGCGTGTGGTCGTAAACGACATTATCAACGCGCGTGGAGCATTCCAGCACACGACGATCACGGCGCACAATCGGCGCGGCACTGCCGTCAAGGAACACAGCCGCTTCATAGCCACGCCCTGCGTAAGGGTCGCTAGACGGTGAATTATAGTAGAAATTGATATCTAGTAGAGCTCCGTCGCCCAAACGCTGCCCGTCAATATCAATCGCGCCATCTGCGCTCCGCAATCGTGCCGACCCTGCGAGATCAGGGGCCTCTTCGAAGGGATCAAAACTGGCCGCGCTGAGCTCTCGCGCGCCTGTACGCGGGTTATAGCTGTTCGAGACATCCCCCGCGATCTGCTCTGGGCTGAGCTGTGTGAAGTCCAGACCTTGCGCAACATTGGCCTGCGCCGTCACAACAGTTCCGAGTGAGAGAATGGTCCCTGCCAACAGGGCTGCGCAAAATGATTTCATCTGTTTCATAGCTTACCTCTGCCGTAATGAAGCTGAGTAAGCCGTGAAAGTCACGTTAAAGATACATTCATACTTAAGAGCATGGCCTAAGATCGAGGCCGCTTACCCTTTGAAATTATCTTTCAAAGCGCGACGGCGGCCAAGCTCCGCCGCACCTCCAGCGGTCACGAAGGGATTGGTCAGGCGTTCTGCGGCAACACTGGTTGGCACGGTTGGCAAGCCCGCGGCTCGCTTGGCTTTTGCGGCTTCAACCGCTTCCACAAGCGCTGGGTTATCCGGCTCCACAGACAGCGCAAATTTCGCGTTAGAGAGCGTATATTCATGTGCGCAATAGAGCTGTGTCGCATCTGGCAAGGCCATAATGGCTGACAGGCTGTCCCACATCTGCGCCGGCGACCCTTCGAATAATCGTCCACAGCCGAGCGTGAAAATGACGTCACCGACAAAGGCGGCGCCCTGCCCGTCATGCGCGCTCGGCACATGATAGATAATATGCTCATTCGTATGTCCGGGCGTGTGGAGCACATGAACCGGATGCCCCGCGAAGTTAAAGCTGTCCCCGCCACGCATTGTAACATCTATGGCAGGCAAAGGATCGGTGCGGTCCGGCCCGCGCACATGTGCTTTATAACGCCGCTTAAGTGCGACATTCCCGCCGGTATGATCAGGATGCCAATGGGTGTTCCAAATATCCGTCAGGGTCCAGCCGCGCGCCGCGCACTGCGCCGCGATCTCGCGCGCATCGGGTGTGTCGATCGCCGCCGTTGCGCCCGTCTCAGGATCATGCAGGAGCAGGCCGTAATTATCCGATAGGCAGGGAAACAGTGCGATTTCCAATGAGCTTTCAGGTGACATCTTTTTCTCCGACTTTGGCGATCATACCCATGCCGATGACCTGAACGAACGGCCAAACCATCACCATAAAGCCTGCCCAGAGGCTAAGCGAGAAGTCCTTTGCAACTTGGCCCACATAGCCACCATAGCTGTGGAACGCCCAGAGCGCGACAGAGCTGGCCAAGCCGATCCAAAGCGCAATCCGCACCCGACGACGCGGGCGCATCGCACTATCGACCAACAGGAAGGGCAGCATCGCAAACACTGCATTGCCGAGCAGGACCGCTGGCGCGTCCCAGATGCGATCCCCCTGACCCGAGGCTGCAAAGATGATCGCATCAGACAGCCACGGCAGCGCAAAGGTCGCAGCGGCCGTGATCATCCCCGTCCGCGTGAGGGTCGGGCGGTTCTCTCGTGTGTCGCTCATGATGTGAACCAAAATTCGATTTCAGATGTATCAACAGGGAAACGCGCCGCATGGGGTGTTCGTGCCGCGACATGATACCAATCGCCGGGGCCATAACGCACCTCTGCGCCCTCGCCCACACGCAAGTAAAGTTCGCCAGCCGTGATGACCCCGATATTATCCGTGTCATGCGTATGGGGTTCAATCTCTGTGCCGGCCGGATAGGACGCGAACAGAACCTCGCAATTCTCAGCCGCCAGCTTATTCGCCGAGAAGCGACCTTCATAAAGGGGCAGATCGAGAATTTCGGGTGGAAAATGTGACATAGGTTTTGCCTAACCCACGCCAACGGGGGTGTCACCTGCGACCTTTCTGTAAAGACTGGCGACAGGCGAGGGCTGTGGTATGGATGCCCCTATGACGTTTGATCTAAATGCCCTGAAATCCTCCGCTGCGACAGGCGATGTTCGTGCCATGACGGCGCTCGGCAAACAGCTAATCTCCGCCCCAAGCTCTGCCCAAGATGCGCAGGACGGTCAGATGCATTTGAAAGCCGCGCTGGATGCGGGCGACGGTGAAGCCGCCGCCTTTATCGGAGTGATGCTCGCGTCTGGCATGACGGGCGAACCGAATTGGCCAGTCGCGCTGGATTATCTCGCGCTGGCGGCCTCGCGTGGGTGGGAGCCTGCCGTGGAACAACTCGCAGTTCTTGCGGGTGCAGAAGGCGACGCGAAATCACTGCGTGCACAAATTGATCTCGACGCCTTGCTGGCAATTCCAGAAAAGCACAGCCTGTGTGATGCCCCGCGTATCCGTCGGTTCGATGGCTTCCTCACGGCACCCATGTGCGAGTATTTAATTCGAACATCCCAGCCAAAATTGACCCGCGCCAAAGTCTATGACGCGACAGATACAGATGGCAAAGAAAGCCTAGACCGAACGAATTCAGAGGTCAGCTTCGGCCTGCTCGATCTCGATTTAATCCTGCTCCTCGCGCAAACAAAAATCTCGGCGATTACGAGCGTCCCGCTCTTCGCGATGGAGAAATCTAAAGTCCTGCACTACGAAGCCGGTCAGACTTTTGCACCGCATTTCGACTTCTTGGACCCGAGCAAACCTGCGCAAGCCGCTGATATGAAACGCTTTGGTCAGCGCCTGGCGACCTGTTTGATCTATTTGAATGCAGATTTCGACGGTGGGGAAACAGATTTCCCGACCCTCGGCCAGCGGTATAAATGCGACACGGGCGGCGCGCTGCTCTTCGCCAATGTCAACGAACAAGGCCGACCCGACCCGACAACCCTCCACGCAGGCCTGCCGCCAACACGCGGCGAAAAATGGCTGTTTTCGCAGTGGATCAGAAGCGGCCCGATGGGGTGAAGGAATTAAAAAAGCCCGCTGTCTCCAGCGGGCTTTTCTCATTTCGTTTATGCGTCCTCTTTCGGCTTAGGCGCATTTTTGCCCTTACCTGAGGCTTTGCCCTTGGCGGGCGGGACGATCTTGAAGGTTAGGTTTTCCTTCTTCCGGTCCACGCCGACCTTTACCAGACCGCCTGTCTTTAGCTTGCCGAATAGGATTTCATCCGCCAGCGGCTTCTTGACATATTCCTGGATCGCTCGGCCGAGTGGACGCGCGCCATAGCGTTTGTCATAGCCCTTATTGGCGAGCCAGAGGTTCGCGCCTTTGGACAGTTCAAACTCGATCTTACGATCTGCGAGTTGCGCTTCCAGCTGGATGACGAACTTGTCGACGACCTTGGCAATGTCTTCCGGCGAGAGCGCCGCGAAGGACACAATCGCGTCGAGACGGTTGCGGAATTCCGGCGTGAAACGACGCTGGATCGCTGCATCCTGCTCGTCATCTTTTGTGCCGCGACCAAAGCCGATTTCGGCCTTGGCTGCATCCGCCGCACCTGCATTTGTCGTCATAATCAAGATGACATTGCGGAAGTCGACTTTCCGGCCATTGGCGTCGGTCAGGAAGCCATTATCCATCACCTGCAACAAGATGTTGTAGATGTCGGGGTGAGCTTTCTCGATCTCGTCCAGCAAGAGAATGCTGTGCGGGTTCTGGTTGACAGCATCGGTCAGCAGACCGCCCTGATCATACCCAACATAGCCGGGAGGCGCACCAATCAGGCGCGAGACCGTGTGGCGCTCCATATATTCGGACATGTCGAAGCGCAGCAGCTCTAGGCCCTGTGTCATGGCGAGCTGTTTGGCGACCTCGGTCTTACCGACACCCGTCGGACCCGCGAACAAATAGGAGCCAATCGGCTTGTTCGGTTCACGCAGACCCGCACGGGCAAGCTTGACGGCAGAGGCGACTTTTTCAATCGCGTCGTCCTGGCCAAACACCATGCGTTTCAGATCCATCGAGAGCGACTTGAGCGCTTTCTCGTCATCGCGCGAGATAGACTTTGGCGGGATGCGGGCGATCTTGGCGATGACGCTTTCAATCTCCTTGATGCCGATCTTTTTCTTACGCTTATCTTCGGTGACGAGCTTGGTGCGCGCACCGGCTTCATCGATGATGTCTATGGCTTTATCAGGGAGCTTCCGGTCCGTGATGTGGCGGACAGACAGGTCCACCGCGCCTTGGATGGCGGCTGGCGTGTAGGTCACGTCATGGAATTCCTCGAAATAAGCTTTCAGCCCTTGGAGGATTTTCACAGCGTCTTCGGCGGTCGGCTCGGAGACATCGATTTTCAGGAAGCGACGCGACAAGGCGCGGTCCTTTTCGAAATGCTGACGATATTCCTTATAGGTCGTCGAGCCCATGCAGCGGAGCTTGCCGCTTTGCAGCGCAGGCTTCAGCAGGTTGGACGCATCCATCGCACCGCCGGATGTTGCGCCCGCACCAATGATCGTGTGGATTTCGTCGATAAACAGCACCGCGCCGGGCGTGTCCTGCAACTGCGTGACAACGGCTTTGAGGCGCTCCTCGAAATCACCGCGATAGCGCGTGCCGGCCAGCAAAGCGCCCATATCGAGCGAGTATATGACCGCGTCCTGTAGGACTTCCGGCACTTTCTCATTCACGATGCGGCGCGCGATCCCTTCGGCGATAGCGGTTTTACCGACGCCTGGATCCCCCACCAGCAGCGGGTTATTCTTGCGGCGGCGCGACAGCACCATGATGCAGCGCTCGACTTCTTCATCGCGACCGATCAGCGGGTCGATGTCGCCTTCTTGAGCCTTCTGGTTCAAATTGACGGTATATTCTTCCAGCGGGTCTTTCTTCTTCGCGTCTTCACCTTCGGGCGCATCTGTGCCTTGCAAAGGCTTGGGCGCGGTGTTCTGGCCCGACTTGCTGATGCCATGGCTGATATAATTCACCGCGTCGTAACGCGTCATGTCGCGTTCTTGTAGGAAGTAGACAGCGTGGCTCTCGCGCTCGGCAAAGAGGGCGACCAGCGCATTGGCGCCCGTGACTTCTTCACGACCAGAGGATTGCACGTGAATAACGGCCCGCTGGATCACGCGATGGAAGCCGGCTGTTGGGCGCGCTTCTTCGAATTCTTCGACGACCAGCGAGGCCAGGTCTTCGTCCAGATAGCGAGCAACATCGGCGCGCAGCGGTTCAATGTCGACATCGCACGCCGTGATGACGGCGGCGGCGTCTTTATCATCCAACAACGCGAGCAAAAGATGCTCCAGCGTGGCCAGTTCGTGCTTCCGATCACTGGCCAGCGTCAGGGCGCGGTGGATGGTTTCTTCCAAAACAGGGGAAAATGATGCCATGAGACGTTCCTTTCGATTACCAGATGTGGGGAATTCGCCTCGGCTTTCAAGCCGCGAACTGTCACATGCGTGTGAGAAAGTCGTAAGGTCTGTGGATGAGGGTGGATTCGACCCAAAGAATTAAATCATAGCGCAGGACTAGCTATGCGAAAAAAGCCCGCGTCAAACCTTCAGCTCTTAGACCTTCTCCAACGTGCATTGCAGCGGGTGTTGCGCGCGTTTGGCGCTGTCCATGACTTGGCTGACTTTCGTCTCTGCGATCTCAAAAGTGTAGACACCGCAAGTGCCAACGCCGCTTTGGTGGACATTGAGCATAATCTGCGTGGCTTCTTCTTGGGTCTTGTTGAAAATCCCCATCAGGATCGAGACGACGAATTCCATCGGCGTGTAATCATCATTCATCAGCAACACGCGCCACATGGACGGCTTTTTCGTCTTGGGGCGGACTTTAGTCGCGACGCCGCGTTCGGGCGTGTTCTCGCCCTCATCGTCGCTGTCGGGACCCAAGTATATCGCGTGTAACGTCATAGAGGCTCGTTTAACGGGTTGTGCGCACGCTGAAAAGGCGGCGAGTGGGCAAGGTGTGTGTAAACACTGTTCAGGTCTTAAGATGCGTTAACCTTGTTTTAGGACGGCGCAGGGCAGACGGGGCGGATGTGGCGTTCCTGTCTCCTCATTGCAATGGCACTGTGCCTGTTCGCCTCACCCGCGCAGGCCGAGAACCGCTATGCGTCGATCATCGTCGATGCGAACAGCCAAGACGTGTTGCATGCGCGCCAGATTGATGCGCCGCGCTATCCCGCGTCTCTGACGAAAGTCATGACACTCTATCTGGTCTTTGATGCGCTAGAGGCTGGGGCCTTGTCTTTGGATGAAAAGCTGACCGTTTCGCGTGCGGCGGCGCGGACCCCGCCGGTCGAGCTGGGCCTGCGGACGGGGCAGAAAATCTCGGTCCATGAGCTGATCCAATCCGTCGCTGTGCGCTCTCACAATGACAGCGCGGTTGTCTTGGCCGAGCGGTTGGCTGGATCGGAAGCCCGCTTTGCCCAGATGATGACGGCGAAGGCCCGCGAGCTGAATATGCATCGCACGACGTTCAAGACGGCCAATGGCCTGCCCCATCCGGAACAGCTGACGACTGCGCGCGATATGGCAAAGCTGGCCCACGCCCACCTGACCCACCACCGGAAATATTTTCATTATTTTGGCCAGCAGAGTTTTCGCGGGCAACGGAACACCAATGCCCTGCTGCGAGAGATGGCTCATGTCGATGGATTCAAGACGGGCTACACCCGCGCGTCCGGCTATAATTTGATGGTTAGCGCCATGCAAAACGGTCGGCGACAGATCGTCGTCGTGCTGGGCGGCGCGTCGGGACAGTCGCGCAACGCCCATGTGCGCGATCTGGTCGAGCGTGGCTTTAAGGTGATGGATATCCAGCCCCCGCCGATTAATGTTATCGCCACCCCTGCCCCCATCCGACGAGACTCTCCCGCGCGAATCGTCGCCCTGCGGGGACAAGACGGAGCGCGTCTGCGCGTTCAAACGGCGGGTGCGCCGATTGCCTTACCGACGGCTTCAAAATGGGCTGTCGTTCTGCGTAACCTGCCGAGTGAGCGCGCTGCCTTTGAGACAGCTATTGCCTTGCGCCCCGGGGCAACGCCGGAAATGTCCAGCGGCTTTGCGAATAGTCGCCCCGTCTTTCACGCAAAACTGTACGGACTGACGGCGCAAGAGGCGAAATCAACCTGCAAGACGGCACAAACGACCTGTTGGTTGATCGCGCCGTAACCGCGCCAAAACGCAAATCTGCTCTTCCCTTCCTGTGCGTCTCGCGCGATGAGATGGCCTATGAAAGTCATCCGAACAGAACGCGACCTCCGCGCAGAAATCTGGGGCTGGCGCGGCGCAGGCGACCGGATCAGCTTTGTCCCGACCATGGGCGCGCTGCACGCCGGGCATATGTCGTTGGTAAAGCTAGCGCGCAAAGGGCACGAGCGTGTTGTCGTCTCGATTTTCGTCAACCCCACGCAATTTGCACCGGGTGAAGATTTGGACGCCTATCCACGCACCGAAGGCGCTGATCTAGACAAACTCAAAGCGCAAGGCGTCGACCTCGTCTACATACCCGATCCCGACAGTATTTACGACGTCCATCACGCGACAACGGTCAAGGTCGGGGGCGTCGCGCAAGGGTTAGAAACGGATCATCGCCCGACCTTTTTCGACGGGGTCGCTCTCGTCGTGACAAAGCTGTTCAACCGCGTCCAACCCGATAGCGCGATTTTTGGCGAAAAAGACTATCAACAGCTCGCCACCATCCGACGTCTCGTCGAGGACTTGGACTTACCCATCCGCATCATTGGTGCACCCATTGCGCGCGATGCGCATGGCCTCGCACTGTCATCGCGCAACGCTTATTTCGACGAAAAAGGCCTCGCCATCGCACGGCAACTCAACGTCATCATGCGCCACTGCGCAGCAGAAATGCGCGAAGGCCGGCACGTAGACGAAGCGACACAGGCCGCCAAAACAGCCCTGCGAGACGCCGGATATACGAGCGTTGATTATGTCGAAGTCAGAAGCCCAAACTCCCTGACGGTCCTAGAGGGCGGCTATCTCAATGGACCCGCGCGCGTGCTTGTGGCCGCGCATTGCCCGAATGGCGACAGTTCAGTCCGGCTGATCGATAATTTCGCGGTTTGAAACGACTACCCGTTGATCGCGACTTTTTGCCCGAAGTTCGTACCGACCTTTGTGAGGGTCCGATCAAAAGCGTCTAAGATATCTTCGCGCCGCACAGGTTTGGCGATTGTGTCATCCATCCCGATGTTGCGGCAAATCCGACGCTGCTGATAATCTGGGTCAGCCGTCAGCGCGATAATAATGACATTCGCATAGGCTTGATCTGACTTTCGGATTTCCAGCGTCGTCTCAATCCCGTCCATAACCGGCATATGGATATCCATCAGCACGACATCGACGGCCATTGTGTTGAGAACGTCCAGAGCTTCTCGGCCGTTTTCCGCGAAATATAACTCCGCCACGCGCTTCCCGATCAGTCGTTTGACGACCTTCTGATTGACGGGGTTGTCCTCGACACAAAGCACATTGAGACCCGAGAATGGCTGTCGAGAATCTGTCTCACTGACATTTGGCTTTGTGGGCGTCAGTGCGACGGGTTCAGGCGCAAAATATATTTTTGGTTCAACAAGTTGGATAGACTCCTCAGGCGTTTGAACCACCGGCTCAACGACAGGCGTAGGCGTTGGAACAGGACGTGCGACTGGAGTCTCTATTGCCGCCGTTGTCTTGACCTGCGGCGTGGCAAATCGTGATAACGACGCAATCGCATCGTCGGCTTCCGCATCTCCTTCTCGCAATTTATCGAGCGCATCCGCGTTTTCAAACAACGGCAAAACCAGCGCAAAGGTCGAGCCTTCATCACGCGCGGTTTTCAGGCGGATATTTCCGCCCATCAACTCGCACAGGTTTTTCGAAATGCTCATGCCAAGGCCCGTTCCGCCATACTCGCGTTGGATCGAACCGTCAGCTTGGGTGAAGGGATCAAAAATCTTGGTGGCTTCGGCTTGGTTCATGCCAATCCCCGTGTCTCGCACAGCGAGAACGAGATGCGGTTGACCTTTCACGACGGCGCTTTTCGCAATCAGAGAGACAGACCCTGTTTTCGTAAATTTCGCCGCGTTGGAGAGGAAATTATTCAAGCATTGCTGCAAACGAAACTCATCTATCAGGACGGATTTTGGCAAAGCTGGGTCAATGATCGTTTTGAACTGTAGCCCGCGCGCTGTGATTTGCGGCTTCCACAAGCGCGACACTGTACCGAGGAGTTGGCGCGGATCTCTGGGCTCCAATCGGATCTGAACTTTGTCACTCATCAGCTTTGCGTGGTCGAGTGTACGAGACAGGAGGTAATGCAGACCTTCCGCAGCGTTTTCGATATCCGTAATAACTTCAGCCACCTCGGGCGAGAGGTCTTCGTCTTTCAGGCTGTCACTCATGCCGATAATCGCATTGAGCGGCGTCCGGATTTCATGGCTCATACGGGCCAGAAACTCAGATTTCGCGCGCGAGGCAGAGCGTTCTGCAATCAAGGCTTTCTCACGTTCAATATCCTCAGTGATATCCATAACGAAAGCCGTCGCACCAATGGCCGTTCCATCAGGCGCTGTCAGAATGCGGCCGATTGACCGCTGCCACATCTCAGCAGAGCCTTTGAGCTTTACGCGATAGGTAAAATCGAATGGCTCGCGCTTTTGAACCGTCTCTGTCCAACGTGCTGCCAAGGCGGGTAGATCTTCAGGATGAATGATCGCGAACAACCCCTCTTGATCCATGCTCGCTTTTTCTTCTGAGGTTAATCGCATTGCGACGGAGTCAGAATAAGTCGTTTTGCGTGTTCTGAAATCCATTGACCAGAAGCCCGCATTTGCGGCCCCCATGGCAATATCAAAAAGGTCCCGATAACGCGTTTGTTCAGATACATCCCGCACAACCATCGTGGCCGTCGGGGCTTGACCCGCTGAGGCGCCCGAATACCAAGTGCTAACATTGGCACGACGCCCATCCTGGGTCGTTAGGACAAGATCTGTTCGGTGCGGCTCCGCCTTGGCCATGGAAGCGCTAAACAGCGAAAGCGCGAGTTCGGTACTCACACCTTGGCCTGAGTTTGGCTCTTCTACGGTAAATTTATCAAGAATGTCGTGAAGTGTGACAGGGGCGCTCTTCACATCAATATCCATGCCAAGAATTTTGAAAACGTCACCTTCGGTCCGATGCACGACAAAATCGGAGCACACATCTGCGAATGCAACTTCGGCAGCGTCCAAGACATTTTTCAAGGTCTGGTCCGGCGTGAGACCAAGGCTATTTGTCGCTGCAGTGTGCATATTTTTGTCAATCCCAGCTGTGTATTCTAGCCCGCTATGTGAAGGATCAGGCTTAACAACCCCTAAAAGTTCGCAGTCTAGCGCAGTGGATTCATCTGAGATTTACAAATCGCGCACCATCGTCAGCAACGGCACAGGAACATCTGCATTCGTATCCTCCCACCGCGATTCGACGACATAGCCACAGCGTAGATAAAATGGTTCCCCCGCGAGGGTTGCCGCCATTTCTGCCTGTTGAAAGCCCGCTTTACGCGCGGCTTCCTCTGCCGCCTCTAAGATAAGCCGCCCGATACCGCGTCGCGCATGATCGGGATGGGTGTACATAGCCCGAATCCTGGCGCGCTCAGACGCGGGGTCCAGCTTTCGCGAATCTCGCCCGCCTGTGTGGTTACCACCATAAAGCGTGGCGCGATCAGACCAGCCCCCACACCCGACGAGCGTCTCACCAGATCTCACGCAAAAATACGTGCCGTCTTCAATCAGCTGCGTGTCCAGCCCCATCCCGGCATGGGACGCGCGAATTTGCGCCTCTGTCAGATACCCAACTTGCAGTTTTTCGATCGCCAGACGCATCAGAGCCGAAATCTGCGGTATGTCTTGCGCTTGTGCGAGACGGAGCGTCAATTCTCCATTTTTGTAGCTATTATTGCGCGAATGCATCGTTTTTCACCTTTTTCCGGTAAAACGCCCTTAGCAGAGCCTTTTTTTGTGTCAAAAAAGTCACGCCCTTGCGGGGAATTACAGAACGGACAGGATTAAGCGTTGCGCCGATAATCCGTGCCGTTAAACCGCGAGGGATGCGTAGCGGAGCCCCTAGTGAGATTCCCGCTCGGTCTTGGAACTGAAATCCCAGAGGGAACACAATGAAAAACGCCACACTTAAGTCCTGGTTGGCCCTGTCGGCCTCCAGCCTGCTGATCGCGGGTCTGCCGGCCACAGCCTTTGCACAGGACACCGAAGACACACTTATCAACCCAACAGAAGATATCGTTATCTCGACCGGTACGCGCCGCGCGCTGCGTTCGGCGGCTGATACGCCTGCGCCTGTTGATGTCATCTCGAATATCGAGTTCACAAGCAATGCTGCCGACGATGTGCAGGACCTGCTGCGGACATCAGTTCCATCTTACAACGTGAACACACAGCCAATCTCTGATGCCGCGTCGATCGTGCGCCCTGCCAACCTTCGTGGACTGTCGCCAGACAACACATTGGTTCTGGTGAACGGCAAGCGTCGTCACCGCGGTGCGGTTATCGCCTTCCTGGGCGGTGGTATTGCAGACGGTTCGCAAGGCGTTGACGTTTCTGCCATTCCTTCACTGGCTCTGAAGCAAGTCGAAGTCCTGCGTGATGGTGCATCCTCACAGTATGGTTCAGATGCGATCGCCGGTGTGATCAACTTCGTCCTGAAAGACGATCAAGAAGGCGGCACATTCGAAGCCAAATACGGTTCCACATATGATGGTGACGGCGATAATTATCGTTTCGGCATCAATGGCGGCACAAACATTGGCGATGATGGCTATTTGAACGCCACAGTCGAATTCGGCGAAACAGACGGCACCGTTCGTTCCGTTGTTCGTGACGACGTCCTCGCGCTGATCGCAGCTGGTAACACAGACGCGGCTGACTTCAGAACGATCAACGGCTACACAGACGAAGTGCCACAATATTGGGGACAGCCTGACGTTCGTAACGAGCTAAAAGGTCTCGTGAACTTGGCCATTCCTGTTTCTGACGAAGCTGAGTTTTACGGTGTCGGTATCTATGCCGAACGTCAGACACAAGGCGGCTTCTTCTATCGTAACCCAACCAACCGTGGCGGCGTATATCGCGGACCACAAGTTGACGCAGACGGCAACCCAGGGGCTGATTTTGCCTCCGTTCGTGTCGGTGACCTCGACGGTCTTGGCCAAGGCGAAGACTGCCCAGCCGGTATCCCGCTAAGCCAAGGTGGCGGCCTGATCCCAGATCCAGATGTTCTGGCACAAGTTCAAGCTTCCGCGAACTGCTTCTCCTTTATCGAGACGATCCCGGGCGGTTTCGTCCCACGTTTCGGCGGCGAGCTTCAGGATTTCTCCCTGAGCGGCGGTCTGCGCGGCGAAGTCGAACTCGGTACAGGACTGACCTATGACCTCTCGGTCACACATGGTGAGTCCCGTGTTGATTATCGCATCGAAAACACTGTCAACGCCTCGCTCGGGCCGGACACACCGCGTGACTTCACGCCAGGTGGTCAGCGTCAGTCCGAAACAGTCTTGAACGCAGACTTCGGCTATCTCGCCGATGTTGCTGCGGCATCTGACATGTCGATCGCTTTCGGTTTCGAATATCGTGAAGAAGTCTTCGACCTCTTCGCAGGTGACGAAGCATCATTTGCACTCGGCCCACTCGCGGATCAGGGCTTCTCGTCCTCTTCCAACGGTTTCGGCGGTTTCCCGAACTCTTCGACCAACCGTCAAGACTCCTACGCGGGTTACCTCGACCTCGAAGTCGACCTCGCAGAAAACTTCACAGCACAACTGGCTGGTCGTTATGAGGACTTCTCCGAATTTGGTGACACATTCGACTACAAAGTGGCTGCTTTGTATAAAGTCTCCGACTCTGTCTCGCTCCGCGCGACACACTCGACAGGCTTCCATGCTCCAACAGCGGGTCAGGCCAACATCACCAACGTGACGACACAAAACGTCAACGGTGTTTTGATCGACCAAGGTACATTGCCTCTAAACACAGCGGCTGGTTTGCTAGCGGCTGACTTCATCGAAGCCACTGAGGGCGGACGCCCTGAGCTGGGTCCAGAGAACGCGAAAAACTACTCCGCTGGTGTGGCGCTGAACTTGGGCGCAGGTACGATCACAATCGACGCCTTCTCGATTGACGTGAAAGACCGGATCGCACTGGGTGCAAACGTGGACTTCTTGTCCGCTCTGCAAAATGCAGGCGCAACAGCAACAGACGTGAGCTCTGCTCTGACAGAACTGGATGCCGCTGGCGTCATCGACCGCAACGAATTCCGCGGTCTGGATCAGTTGTCGCAATTCCGTTTCTTCTCGAACTCGTTCGATACGAAGACGCAAGGTGTCGACATCGTCGCACGTTATCCTTTCGAGCTGGCGGGAGGTTTCTCCAATGTCATCGTCGCGGGTAACTACACCGATACGGAAGTCACAGATCGTGGTGATTTGAACCCGATCAGCGATGGTCGTGTTGCAGCGCTCGAAGACCTGCTGCCTAATGTCAAAGGCTCTGCCACATTTACCCATGATACTGGCGTCATTCGCGGCATGCTGCGGGCGAACTATTATGGTAAGTGGGACGACACAGGTAACGGCGTCAACGACGTCAGCCAAGAAATCTTGGTCGACGCAGAAGTTGCTGCTGAAGTTGCTGAAGGCGTTGAAATCGCTGTCGGCGCAGCCAACCTCTTCGACAACTATCCTGATCGCAACCCGGGTGCTGGCGGCCTTGGCCAACTCTACCCAGAAGCTTCACCGACCGGCTTTAATGGTGGTCAGTACTACGCACGCTTCCGCTATAACTGGTAGTCGCGGCTAAATTCCAAATCGAAAGCCTCGGACAATCGTCCGGGGCTTTTTTGTTGCTTGAGGCGCAGTTACCAGAGACCGAGTTCGAGAAGTTTGGCGCGAAACCCCGGCGGCAGGTCCGCCCCACTGCCCGGCCCTAAAAGGTCATTCGGCGCATCACCCGCTTGCAGGTAACGCCAGCCCTGAAACGCGCGCCGCGGCACGGGGACGACGGGCACAATCTCGGGGTCCATCAAAATGGCACAAGCGCGGTGACCGTTCTTCGTCGTTTCTTCCAACGCCACAATTTTATTGCGGCACTGAATACTCCCCTTGATCACCCAATAGATTGACCCACCCTCCAGCAAGGCGTCTTTGCGCTTCGGGAACATGCGCGTGACATGAACATGGTGGGCGCTCTCCCCACGGGCGAGGCGCGTCGCAACGACATGCGCCTGCCAATCAGCAAGCGTGTCGATCGACTCAGAGCCGACAGAGAGTTTTTGGAGATGAAGCGTCACGTCTGCGATTTAGGCGCACAGACGGGAAATTGCCAGAGGGCGTGATGCCGCTAGAAACAACGCTCAAAGGGTTCGACATCGACGATAAAGCCAGGGGCTTTTTCATCGAGACGGAAGGTCACCATATCTTTGGACGTATTTTCCGGTGCAAGGGGCGTCTTGCTGATGACGCGGCCCATGACGGATTTTATTTTGCGTGTCAGCTCGCCCTCACGGCTATAGGACGGGTTCATGCCGAACCGATGGCGCAATGTCGCATTCGTCAGCATAGCCGCGTTTTTCATGCCTGATTTACGGGTCGAGTATTCTGTCGTCACCGAAACGCAGAAGGTCTGATTATCCACGCGATGCGGCTTATTCAGCGGCCATGTTAACGCCGTATTTTCAGGAATATCGATGACCGTCGCGGCCTCGTCGAATTCGGCATGGTAAGGCAAATCGTCATTCAGGTAATTTGTAACGGCCGCTTCATGAGCGGTATCGGGAAAGAAATCCTGCGTCATCGGATAAAGATATATGCGCTTACGCCCGCGAACATGCCAAAGGATCGTTTCCGTCTTGTCAAAGTGATAGGGCACACGCGCAACAGGTGACGAAATCAGAATGCCGCCTTTTGGATTAAAGGTACGATTTCCGGTTTGCTCAGCCAGCTCGCCATACATGCGGTCCAACTCGCGCTTATAATCCGCGTGGACATTCATCGCCTCGCGCACATTAATCCACACTCGGCCAGCTTTAGCCGCTTCCAGCAGAACTTCGGCCGGCGTATCCCGAAAATCGCCTGTCCGAAATTTATTCGGATAAAGCGGATGATCCGATGCGCCCATCGTGCAGACGTCCAGCTTCTCTGACGGGTGACGCTCTAACAAATCAATCAAGGCAGCATCTGTAAACAAGCCTGTATCTGCGAGGCTATGACCGAAATTGATGATGTCTTTCTGAAAGCCTTGGGTATGCGCTTCCGTCCAGTTCGTAATCATCGACACTTGATCAGCTTCGGCCAAATCAAGCGTTGTTTCCATGTCATCTACCAAAGATGTCTCATGTGCTGTCAGCATGTCGCACTCCTTACGTCTAAAAGGATGTTAGCCGATTTCAGTTTCCAAATTGCGTAGCGACAGCCTTAATGCCGCGTAAATTCCAGCGAGGATCATCGCCGTTCCCAAGACAAGTCCGACAAAGGCCAGTAACTCGCCCCACTGTCCCATCAGGGCTTCTGCGCCGCGCAAGAGTGCGGCTAAACTGGCACCCAACAGGATGAAGCCCAGCACAACAGGGATAAACAGCCCTGCCCCACCTGAGGGTTTTGGTGTTTCCAGCTCTAGGGACTCGCGCGCGCGGTCTTCCGGTGAAGTGTTGAGGATATACTTCGCCGCAGAATCCTGACGCCCTCTGCGCATGGCGTCATCTTGCGCCAGCTCATCAATCACAGCCACGGGCTTGGGTGTAGACTTAGGCAGATCTGTTTCTTCAATCACGGCTGCTTGAAGGCCCGCATCTTCACGAATGGCCGACCCTTCATAGAGGTCGACGACATTATCTGTGTTTGCATCCGTTTGGATCAAGGATTCTGGAAAATCAGGTCCCTCGTCCGGGCCCAACTCGGCATCTGCATCCTCAATCAGGGCTTCCAATCGCGCAACGATATTGGTTGCGGCCTCTGCAATCGGAGATTCTTGGTTGGTCTCTCTGTCCAGATCGGCTTCGACGACAGTGTCGACCATCTCCGCGTCTAGGGCGTCAAGCCTCTGCAGTTTTTCATCAATCGATACGACATCCTCGACGTCGAAAACTGCATCACGCTCGGACAGCTCCAGTACGCCAGCAGGTCCATCATCGCGGCGGCGGAATTGGGCTTCTGTTGCCTCATAAGGTGCCGTCGCGACGATACCATTGGCGTCGTCCTGCCTAAAAATAGGGAGTGCATCTTCCGTCGAAAGCGCAGCGACCGCTGTATCCGCCACGGGCGGCAAATCTGCGCGACCCGCTGACAGATCTCGTTTCGTACGCAGGAAGAGTGCTTTCTCCGCTGTGCGGCGACGCATTAGCGCGTCCACGACATAGGTTTTCCCTGCGATTTCAGATTTGCGCCAAATATCCAAACCATTGGCGGCATCCAGCGGTCGGCCATTGTTTAAGGCTCGCAGCGTGTCGGATTCGAGGAAGGCTTTCGGACCGATGTTGAACGCGAAAGAACAGAGCGCATCATATTGGCCTTGGCTGAGGGGTGCATGGACCTCTGTATTGATCATATCCTGAAACGGCGCGAGATCAGCGAGGAGCGTCTCCTGCGCTTCTGATTTTGTCATTTGCACAGCATCATCAGAGTAAAGCCGATGGCCATAACCCACGACGCGCTGACCGCTGACCAGCTCGCGATCAACAGGGCGGTAGCCCTCAAACGCCTTGATCAGTTTCAGGCCCGTCTCGGAAATTTCGAGCGTTCCGGGTGTAAGTGCGTCGCGCATAAACGTCCCAATTCTGCACAGCCCAGACAGATTCCGGGCAAGTTTGGAACCCACCTTGCAAAACACGGGCCGATTTCGCGTGAGGCGTGTGGAGGTCGTGTCGTATTGGCGAAGCCCCCTTTACTCGCGCACCTTGGGACCGAAACCTCGAAAGGAAATACGACTAGACATTTTATTCTATATATGTAGAGTTATTGACATGAAACGTATCAGACGCCCTTCTAAACAGACAATGGCTCTCTTGGATCTTCTGCTGTCACGACTCGATGCGGGGGCTTACGGCTATGACATCATGCAACACACCGGGCTGAAATCCGGGACCCTATATCCGATCTTGATGCGCTTAAAATCCGCCGGACATCTGGAAGCGCGCTGGCAAACGCCGGAGACAACGGGGCGCCCTCCACGGCAGATTTACACACTCACGCCGTCCGGGATGGACTATGCGCTGGCGGCGAAACAGCAGCCCGTTGGCAGAGCGGCGAAAACACAGGCGGCGTCGATATGAATATCTCTCTTATCTGTCTGCGGCTCGCCAATTGGTTGATGCCAGACTCTCTCAGCCCTTGGGCAGAGGCGATGCGCGCAGAATTTTCGGCCCTCCCGAAATCTGCGCAGCCGTCATTCGCAATCGGCTGTCTGAAAACCGCACTCTATGCCCGCGCCTCCCAGCGCCAAACCCTCGCCCTTATCGGGCGAGGCGCGCTAGCGGTCTGTTTGTTGATGTTCTTTTATTTGGGTTTTGCGGATATTTTCCCAACGCAAGACCCGCAATTTACGCGCGTCATTCGAGGACTTTTCTTCGCCTATGGGACGGCTGGAATACTCGCCCTGCTCTCGCTTCGTTGGCTCATCTATTATGCTTTGGCGGGCGTCGTTTTGAGTTTGATGACGTTGCTCTTGCCAATTTTTGATTTTAGCCAGACCCTTGGTCTTTCGGCCGATATCACCCAAGCCCTCAACATCGAAGTCGTCATATTTGCCCTAGGACTGCTGTTTGTGGCGTCTTTCTTAAACCTGCTGCAAACACCTTGCGATCGGTCCCATCATGTCGCGTAGCCGGATCATCCGCTGGGTTAGCGGGGCTACGCTGGGCCTAGGGATCGTGCATTGCGTCGCGACACCGCTTTTCTATCCGGCGTATAATTTTGATGCTTTGTGGTTCTTTGGGGGCGGGTTAGCGATCGTGGCAACAGGCTGGATAAACGGACAGCCAGCCCGCGCAGGGCAGCAGCGGTGGGTCATTCTCTGGAATGGTATTATGACAGCCTATGGTCTCGCGCTCTGCGGCATCGCACTTGCGCCCCAGATTATTCTCGCGACTGTGCTCTTCGCATCGCTGTTCACGCTCCAACTCGGGCGCGAACTGACTAAAGCAAAAACACCGCCGCCGTCCCCAGAAAGGCAAAAAAGCCCACCACATCCGTAACGGTCGTCACAAAAACGGAAGAGCTAACCGCTGGGTCCGCGCCAAAACGTTTCAGTAGCAACGGGACAGAAATCCCCGCCAATCCTGCGAAAATATGGTTCACGATCATCGCGAAAAACGCGACGCCGGCCAGCTTTGCATCACCAAACCAAACATAGGCGATGGCCGCCAGCACGACGGCGAAAATCACCCCGATGATCAGTGCAGCGACACTCTCGCGGCGGATCGCGCGCCACGCGCTCTGCGTCGTTAGCTCGCGTTCGGACAAGGCTCTCACGGCCACGGTCAAGGCCTGCGTCCCGGCATTGCCGCCCATGCTGGCTACAATCGGCATAAGGACCGCCAGCGCGACGATCTCTGCAATCGCATAGTCAAAGCGCGCAATGACGAAACTTGCCAGCACGGCGGTGATCAGATTGACGAGCAACCAAGGCGCCCGCGCGCGCACGGTTTCCAACGGTGTATCAGCCAGGCCCGCTTCGCTCACCCCGGCGAGGGCGAGGATATCTTCTTTGTTTTCGTCTTGGATAATCTCGATGATATCGTCGACCGTCATCATCCCGACGAGGCGGCCTTCCGTATCGGTGACGGGCGCGGAGATGAGATTATATTTCTCGAAATAATAAGCGGCCTCTTCCTGATCGACGTCTTGTCCAATTGTAATCACCGGCTCCGTCATCAGCTCTCGCAAGCTCACCTTACGCTGAGCGCGCATCAGGCGCGAGACGGGCACAAAGCCCATAGGCTTAAACGCCGTGTCGATGATATAGACATTGAAGAATAACTCCGGCAGCTCTTCGCCCGCTTTGCGCATATGGTCGATGGCATCGCCGACGGTCCAAAATTCTGGCGCAGCGACAAACTCGCGCTGCATGAGGCGACCGATGGTCTCCTCGTCAAAAGCGAGGCTTTCCTCATATCCAGCGCGGTCTTCTGGCGCGACGGCATCTAGGACTTCGCCGCGTTGCGCGTCGCCCATCTCTTCCAAGATTTGCGTCGCATCATCATTGTCCATGTCCGACAAGGCGTCGGCAATTTGGTCCGGTTCCAGCAGTGGCAAGATGTCCTCAACGACATCATCTTCCAGCTCAGCCAGAACATCGCCGGAGATCAGCTCCGGCGCCCGCGCGATGAGTTCTTCACGTTGGTCAGGTGAGAGTTGCTCCAACCCATCGGAGAAATCCGCCGGATGTAGGCGCGCGAGCGTCTCGCTCAACCGCGCATCACTGGCGATCTCGAGGGCATCCTGAACGGGCGTTTCGTCTTCCCGCTCGGCCGGGTCATATGTGACAGGGCTTTGGCTCATGGGTTTCGCATAAGTGCGCGCGCGCCGCAGGTAAACGTCGCAATCGCGCAAATCCCGCTTTTCGTACAGCCTCGCGCGCGATAGGCGATGCTGTGCCCGAATTTTGGACAGAACCCTATTTGCGTGTCGCCGGCGCGGTCATCTTGCTGGCCGTGCTGGTGTGGCTATCGGTCGTAGATTGGCGCACGCACCGCCTGCCCAACCGAGGGACCAAGCCGCTGATTGCGCTGGGCCTGCTCTATCAATTTCATTTAGCGCTGGATGTCTATCCCTACTTGCTGGGCGCGGTTTTGGGCTATGCCGTGTTTTGGGTCGTGGAGACGAGCTATCGAAAGTGGCGCGGCGTCGACGGTTTGGGGCGTGGGGATGCAAAGCTCTTGGCCGCAGGTGGCGCGTGGTGCGGGGCGATGGCCCTGCCCTTTATCGTGCTGATCGCGAGTGCGGGCGGGCTGATCTATGCTCTGCAAACCCCAAAAAGGGAGCGGGCCACACTCAAGCTGGCGTTTGGACCATTTCTCGCCGCTGGGATCGCACTCGTCTTTTGCGCGCAACAGCTTGGTTATGCCTGACAGCTTTGCACGATTGCGACGGGGACGATTTTATCCCAGCCGTCTTCAGTCTTCGTGGCCAGCCGCGCCGATGGATAGCGCGTTCCCCCCGCCAGTGGCTCGCCTCTGCCCAAGCTCAGGCTGACAGGCCGGCCGTCCGCATCAACATATTCCAACGCCGGAAATTTGGATTGCGCGGTCAACGCCGTCTCTGGACCGTCCAACGCCAGCATTGCGCCTTCTGCATTGGCGAAAAACACATAGGCCCGCCGCGCGTCCGCCGTCCAACCGAACAGACCGCATTCCCCAGATGCCAGCTGTTCCGCTTGGTTTTGCGCCATTGTCGTGCGTTGCTGTGTGGGCTCTGGCGCGGTGGCACAGGCAGACAGCAAGAATAGGCAAGGAAGAAGAGCGCGCATAGTGAGACCCTAGCGCCATCGCCCCTGCTCTGTCAGCCGGAAAACGCTGCCATCTCGCGTAAAGCCAAACATCGGCAATACAGCATCAGCTTCTACACGGGTCGTGCGTGCGCTGACCTCTGCGCGGTAAACCCCGTCGGGTTGCAGGCGCAGGAGAATATCAATCTGCTGCGCGGCATCGCGGCCCGTCAGCTCGGCCAACAACGCCCCGTCCTCACATCGGATCGGACCGGACAGCTCTGGCCCTGTCCAATCAATCGTGCCGCCATTGCGCTGCAGGATATCTGTGCGCACCGTGCCCGTCGCCGCCGTGCAGCCCGTTGGCGTATAGTCTGCCGTGGCAATATCGACGTCGACACGTCCCTTGAGCCCCTGCAACCGGCCATCGGTCAAAGGCAAGGCCGAAAGCGGTAGGCGCAGACGCAGGTTTTCTGCAGATGTCCGGCGTAGCAAACCACTCGCATAGCTGGCCCCGTCTCCGGCTTTCAAATCGACGGAACGGCGCAACGGGTGAACTTTGACAGTGGCCGCATCGAAAATTGGCAGCCCAGAAATCGAGCCGTTCCAGACCGTCCCACGATAATCGAGGGCGCCGATCCCGTCTGGCATAAGGCTCGGCGCGACCCAGCCGAGTGGGAGGTGCGCCACGCCTGCATAAAGGGCTGCGCCAATCCCGAGCGCGAGGCTCAGCTTGCGAAACATCGGATCTAACTACCGCGCGGGTGTTAGCAGGGAATCGAGCTTGGAAATCTCGCGACCGCTCTGGCTGAGATCTTCGGCGCGGGCGCGGGCCAGTCGATCTTCGGTGACGTTGCGCGCATCATCCGCCGTGCGGATAATCGTGGGGCGCAGGAAGACCATCAAATTCGTCTTATTGCGCTGCGTGCCTTTGCTTTGGAACAAGCGTCCTGCGACGGGGATGTCGCCTAGGATCGGCACTTTCGAAACATTGATCTGCTCATCATCCTGCACAAGCCCGCCGAGGACGATAATCTCTCCATCATTGGCCAGAACTGTCGTTGTGATCTGTCGTTTGTTCGTGACGAAGTCGCCCGACGCCGAGGTCAGGACGCCGGAGATAGAGCTGACAACTTGATCGATTTCGAGGCGAATGACGTCGCCCTCAGAAATTTGCGGGAGGACGTCGAGTTGGATTCCGACCTCTTGGCGCTCAAACGTTCGGAATGGATTGATGTTCGCCGCGCCGAGGCTCTCGCCCGTTGTGATCGGAATTTCCTGACCCACGAGGAACGTCGCAGGCACATTGTCGAGCGTCGTGACGAAAGGCGTGGAGAGGATATTGCTGTCCTCATCCGTGTCGAGCGCATTGACGATCACCGCAAACAGCGTGTCATTATCCACGCCGCCGACACCGAAAGAGCCACCGTTCAAACCTGTGACAGAATTAATGGCGGCCGTTTCCAATCCTGTGCGCGTGCCCTCTGACAAGCCCAGGCCATTCCCGCCCAGTGCGCCGGCCAGCGCGAGCAAGTTCGGTGCTTGGCGCGAGAAATTAGATGACAATAACGGAATAGAGGACCCGCTGACCCCGCCGAGCGCGAATTGCACACCGAGTTCTTGCGCAGCCATGTCAGAAATTTCGACAATAATCGCTTCGACCAGAACTTGCGGACGACGTTGATCCAGCCGGCGGATAATCTGTTCCAGCTCATATTGGACATCGCCCGCCGCACTGATGATCAGCGTGTTCGACCCGGGCTCATAGGCGATTTGTGGAGAGGGCTGACCCTCTACCGCATAACTCGGCAAGAGTGTCGTGAGGACCTCCACCAAATTGACGCCATTGGCAAAGCGTAGCGGCACGACGGAGACCGCGCCGCGCGCGCTGGGCGCACCAACATCCATACTGGCCAGTAAAGGGCGCAGCTTATCAATTTCAGACTTTGGCCCTTCCAAGATTAGGCTGTTCGTCGCGGGGACGGGCACAACACGGTAAGGCGCTTTCGCCCCGCCCAAAGCACTGAGCGCGTCCTGTGCGTCCAAAACAGAGAGTTGGGTCAGCTGAATGATCTCGCGCACAGACCCATCAGAATTCATCGCATTTACGATCTCGCGCGCTTTGCGCAGGTTTTCTGGGAAGTCCGTGACGACGACAATATTGCCGTCTGGATTGGCCGAAACTTGTCCCTGCGAATGCATGACGGGTTTGATGAGGCGCGCTGCCGACGCAGCATCGCCGTCCGCCACGCGCAGGATTGTTGTCGTGAATTGACCCGTTACACCGCGACCAGATTCGGAAAATGGCGCGTCTTGTGCAGCACCTTGCAACAAGGTGATCCGGTATTCACCATTGGCGGTACGCACGACCGTATAGCCATGAACGCGCATGACTTCCTTGAAGACGGCAAAGACCTGCGCGTCGTTTAGCGCTCGTTCCGAATTGATCGTGACCTTGCCGTTGACGCGCGGGTCGGTGATCAGCGTCCGTCCTGTCACCACGGCCACATCATCGATGAAGGCGCGAATGTCCGCATCTTGGAAATTCATAATGTGGTCATCCGCCGCGAAAGCCGGAGAGAGAGCGCCTAAGCAAAGGGCCGCACCAAGAAGAAGAGAACGCAACATAATCACTGTCCCATACGTAGTTGCAATGGCTGCCCATTGCGAAGAAGTGTGACGTCTAGCCCGCCAGCGGACTGCGCTGACTCGAGCACCCTGCGGATCTGACGGAAATCAACGCGGTTACCGCTGAGCTCAACCGCGCCCAAACGCGTGAGGATGTCCCCTTGCAGTAAGCCATATGCGGACAAGTCCGTCCCGCTGCGCGCTTTGACCTGATAGCCAACGGTCTGGCCGTTTTCGCGGTAGGGGTCGATCCGCACCCTGGCGAGAAAGTCGCTCATATCTGCACTGACTGTTGAAGCACTCGGGATGGGCGTTTTGGCTTTTACAGAAAGAGTCGTTGGCATGTCCGTGCCAAGTTCCACCTCTTCAGAGGTTTTGATCAAGCCGCTGTTCCCGCGATCCAAGCTGAGGCGCTGTGTCTGTCCGCCGACATTGAGTGTGACAAAACCCGCCGAAATACCCGTCAGTGTGACATTGTTCATAACTTCGCCATCAATCGGCACACGGACCTGTTTCCCATCGGGCAATAACATCGTCGCCCCGCCATTCGCGCCGGTCGTTGTGCCGCGCAGCTCCAGATCCAGCGTCGTTTCCGGTGCATCTGCGCCTGGGTCAGGGGTTTCGACGACAACCTCTGGGGCATCTAAATTGAAAGGGTCTGACGAGAAATCATAGCTGCGTGTCGCGACAGCGGACGCACTGGGCGAAGGTGCCACGACGATCGCTGGCGCCATCAGGCTGTCAGGGCGCAAGAGACCCAAAACGCTGCGCACAACCAGCCATCCAATCATCACCACGAGGGCGAGGCTGGCGACATTCAGGATGAGGCGCAGTGCGTTCATGTGTCCCCTTTGGACGGTCCCCTTGGGACTTACGTTAAATCACGGCGTGCCGCCCCTGCCAAGCTAATCACACAGAGCGCCCGCGAAAGGGGCAAAAACGACTCATGACGCCCCCCTGCAATTATGGTGAACAAAGTGTTACGACGCCCCTAACAACGACTCACCTTTTGGACAGTTTCGGAAGATAACATGGACAATAAAATTGACGGCAAAGCGGTCGCGGCAAAACTGCGCAAAGATATCGGCGCAGCGGTTGCCGTCCTACCCATTCAGCCCACCTTGGCTGTGGTTTTGGTCGGCGATGACCCGGCCAGCCATGTCTATGTCCGCAATAAAATCAAATTCACCGAAGAGGCCGGGATGCGGTCCGTCGAACACCGGCTTGACGCAACAACCACCCAAGACGAGGTTGTCGACATTGTTCGCGCCCTGAACGCAGATGACAGTGTGGACGGCATCCTCGTCCAACTTCCCCTGCCCGATCATTTGGACACAAACGCGGTCATCGCGGAAATCCATCCGGACAAGGATGTTGACGGGTTGACGGAAACCTCTGCCGGGCGACTAGTGCTGGGCCAGACGGGCCTGCGCCCCTGCACGCCAACGGGCAGTGTGATCTTGGCCAAGGCTGCTTTGGGCGATCTAACAGGTCTGAACTGCGTCGTGTTGGGACGATCGATCCTCGTCGGGAAACCTGCCGCGCTGATGTTCCTAGAGCAAAACTGCACGGTAACGATTGCGCATTCCCGCACGCAAAACCTCGAAGGTGTCTGTCGTCAGGCAGATATCCTTGTCGCCGCCGTCGGACGGCCGCAGATGGTCAAGGCTGACTGGATCAAAGCGGGCGCCTGCGTCATCGATGTCGGGATCAACCGCGTGCCGAGCGTGAAACGCCCCGGAAAATTCCGGCTTGTCGGCGATGTTGAGACAAAAGCCGCGGCTGCCGTCGCAGGCGCAATTACGCCTGTGCCGGGCGGCGTTGGGCCGATGACAATTGCCTGTTTGCTGCGAAATACTGTGCTGGCGGCCTGTGATCGACGCGGGATTGCGCGTCCGGACAGCCTCAAAGTCTAGACTCTAGGTCGGCGGTGCGACGGACAGCGTTGTCGAACCGAGGTTACGCTCGCGCCAGCTTGGGCGATAGAACTCATGGAAGCCAATGCGGCGCTGGAACTTCAGCGTCTTGGACCAGACGGGATTGACCGCTGACGTGTGATAATGCGTGGCATTGCGTGTCAGATCCGCGACCTGACCCGTGAGAGACAGCTGCGCGATCTCTTGCGAACGGGTCCAAGCTGTCCCGCTTGGCGCTGTATCCATCGACCCATCACAGGCGAATGAAAATTGGCAAGCAAAGGCGTTTTCCGCACCCTGATAGACGACACCGCAAATCGTGTTGGGATAATGGCGCGAGACGACGCGGTTCTTCACGACATCGGCGACGGCCAGCTGTCCTGAGCGCGATTCGGAGCGCGCTTCATAATAAACCGCCTCGGCCAAACATTGATGTTCTGCCGCACGGGTTTTCGCCCAGCGTAGGTGCCGCGTGCCCGTCTTCGTCAGCGATGCAACGTCCTTCAGATCGCGCAAACGCGGTGGGGCCTGAACATCAAAATTCAGCGGGGCCGCAACTGTCGTATCGAAATTCGCAAAAGCTTGCGCTTTTTCCGCCCAAACCGCTGTATCGCGCTGGGAATCGGCTTTTTGGGCAATAGCAGGAATCGCCAAGCTAACGCCGCAAATCGCGACGAGCGCAATCGCCCATCCGGCGAGATTACCTTTTGAAACTGTGTCCAGTCGGCTCATCCGGCCCCTCTATCTATCAATTCTTATGGCACAAGCCCCGAAAACACGTTCCGTTGCAAACCCTGCGCCGATTGTCAGTTCGGCGTGACATTTGTGCAACGGACCGATTTTCACGACCTGTTCCTGCGTTGAGCGGCTATATGGGGGCGTAGGCCGACGGTTCAACTCACATTTATGTGGTTTAGAAATGGCTTTCTAAACGGTGAGTCTGTCTAGAAGCTGATTTGGTTAACAAAGTCTGCGCCGTCGGGTGCGACAACGCGCAATTCCGCTTTGCGGGCGTCCCAGTCAACGTCAATCCGGCCATAATTCACGCCAAATTGCATCGTGTGCAGGCGGTACGGGCCCGCTTCGACCGTAAAATCGCCGCTGCGCTCGCGCCACGCAGATTGCGGTGCGTTCAGGGACGACGCCGTCACTTCATAGAGTGGATAATCTGTCACATCATCGCGGCGATAGATCGACCCAGCGTGACGATCCCCGGACAAGAGGACAACGCCCTCTGCGCCGCTGTCATCAATCAGCTGATACAGGCGGTCGCGCTCGGCTGGCATGGTCCGCCACGCTTCCCAGCCATGACCATCGGCGATGACCTGAATAGACGACACCAAGAGGCGCAAGTCGGCAGGCTTCGCCAACTCGCCCGCCAGCCAATCCCACTGGTCCTCGCCCAACATCGTGCCAAAACCGCCTTCTAACGGAACATAGCGTTCTTTGCCTGGCGCGTTGCGTTCATCTGTGGCTTGCAAATCCGTGCGGAAAGACCGGGTATCGAGCATGATAATCTGCACGCGCTGTCCAGCCGGTCCAATGATCCGAGAGGTATGCACGCCGTCACGCGTTCGGCGCTCATCCGAAGCAGGGACATCCCACGCATCGAGGAACATAGCCTCTGAAAGTTCCCGGAATGGATAATAAGCACCCGCGTCATTCGCGCCGTAATCATGGTCATCCCATGTCGTCAGCAGCGGCGTCTTGGCTCGGAAATTTGCAAATTCTTGCACAGCCGCAAGCGTATTATAGCTCTCGCGCATTTTCGGCATGTTCGGGTCCAGCGCTACCGGGTCAGAGCGGTATGCATCACCATAAACATTGTCGCCAATTAACAGGAACAGGTCCGAAACCTCTGCGGCAATCGTGTTCCAAATCGATTGATCATCGCGCTCTTTCAAACACGACCCGAATGTAATCCGCGTCAGCGGCGCAGAAGAATCTAAGGCGGCGGAAGACATGGCGGTCACGCCCGTCTGGCCCGTTGGAACGACCTTCGCCATTTGAGACGTCGAGGTTTCGCAGGCCGTTAGCAGGAGCGCGGCAGACAATGTGGGGAGAAGATGTTTCATCGGGATGCGCTACCCTCTATTTATGACGCTAATATGTCAGCTGGGGCGCGATCTCGCAGGCTGTCGCTAATGGCAGCCTGCGCCGCCGCGAGCTTGGCGATTGGCACGCGGTAAGGCGAGCAACTGACGTAGTGCAAACCCGCGCGGTGGCAGAAATCGATCGACGCCGGATCGCCGCCATGTTCACCACAAATACCTAATTTAATACCCGATTTTACCCGTTTCCCTCGCTCGACCGCGATCTGGATCAAGTCGCCGACACCGTCTTGATCGAGACTGACGAAGGGGTCTTTCTCGACGATCCCAGCGGCAACATAATCTGGCAGGAACCGCCCCGCATCATCGCGCGAGAGGCCAAATGTCGTCTGCGTCAGATCATTCGTACCGAAGCTGAAAAATGCAGCGTGTTCAGCGATGTCGCCAGCGCGCAAGGCTGCGCGCGGTAGTTCGATCATTGTGCCGATCGTATAATCGGAGTGCCCCAACTCACCCGCAACTTGTTCAATACGGCCTTTCAAAATCTCCAGCTCTTTCGCCGAAGAGATCAGCGGGATCATAATTTCCACGACAGGCATCGTTCCGGTTTCATTGAAAACCTTCGCTTGCGCCTCAAAAATCGCCGTGGCCTGCATCTCATAGATTTCGGGATAACTGATGCCCAGGCGACACCCACGATGACCGAGCATAGGGTTGCTTTCAGCCAAGTCTCGCGCACGTCGCATGAGTTCAGGCGCAGGGACACCAATCTCTTGCGCCACAGATTCAATATCTTTTTCCGTATGCGGCAGGAATTCGTGCAGGGGCGGATCCAGCAAGCGGATCGTGGCAGGTCGCCCTTCCAGTAATCGGAAGATCGCGGCAAAATCCTCTTCTTGTACGGGGAGAATTTTGTTCAGCGCCGCGATGCGCCCCGCTTTGTCCTCAGCCAAGATCATCTCGCGAAAATGCGCAAGTCGGCTGGCCTCAAAGAACATGTGCTCGGTCCGGCAGAGGCCAATGCCTTCTGCGCCGAAATCGACGGCAGTTTGCACGTCCAGCGGCGTTTCCGCATTCGTGCGGATGCCCAGTGTGCGCTCTTGATCGGCCCACGCCATGACCTTGGCAAAATCCCCAGAGAGTTCCGGCTGGATCATCGCAACAGAGCCCGCAAAGACTTGCCCCGTTGCGCCGTCCACCGTGACGATCTCACCTTTAGAGACTGTCCGGCCCGCAACAGAAAACGACTGTGCGTCATAATCAATGCGGATATCGCCAGCGCCCGACACGCAAGGCGTGCCCATACCGCGCGCGACCACCGCCGCATGAGACGTCATACCGCCCCGCGCCGTGACAATCGCTTCTGCGGCGTGCATCCCGTGGATGTCTTCCGGCGAGGTTTCCGTGCGCACCAGAATCACCTTGGTGCCAGACCGCGCGAGCGTTTCCGCTTCGTCCGAATTAAACACAACTTGCCCAATCGCCGCCCCGGGAGAGGCTGGTAGGCCCATCGCGAGAATATCGCGCGGCGCCTCGGGATCGAGTGTTGGGTGCAACAGTTGATCCAAACTCATCGGATCAATCCGCATCAGTGCGTCTTCATGTGTGATCTGGCCGGCTTCGGCCATATCCACCGCGATTTTCAACGCCGCCCGCGCCGTGCGTTTGCCCGTGCGCGTTTGTAGCAGCCAGAGCTTGCCCTGCTCTACGGTGAACTCGATATCCTGCATATCGCGGTAGTGGTTTTCTAGCTTCACGAAGGTCGCAGCCAGCTGTCCATAGACCTCTGGCAAGGCTTCTTCCATCGATGGCGCAGCTTCGCCCATCTCTTCGCGCGCATGCTTCGTCAGCGTTTGCGGCGTGCGGATGCCCGCGACGACATCTTCGCCTTGCGCATTGATCAGGAACTCGCCGTAATATTCATTCGCGCCTGTGGACGGGTCACGGGTAAAGGCCACGCCCGTTGCCGATGTGTCGCCCATGTTGCCGAACACCATCGCTTGCACATTCACCGCCGTGCCCCACGCGGCAGGGATGTCATTCAAGCGCCGATAGACCACCGCGCGGTCATTCATCCAGCTGCCAAAGACGGCATCCACCGCACCTGCAAGTTGATCCTGCGGATCTTGCGGAAAGTCCCGACCCAGCGCGCGCTTCGTGGCCGCTTTGAATTCCGTAATAACCGTCGCCCAGTCATCCGCCGTCATTTCCGTATCCAACACATAGCCTTGGTCGTCTTTGTGCTGCTCGATAATGTCTTCATAAGTGTGGTGATGCACACCCAGCACAACGTCGGAATACATGGTGATAAAGCGGCGATAGCTGTCCAACGCAAAGCGGCGATCACCAGAGAGTTTGGCCAGACCTTCAACCGTTTCATCGTTCAGACCGAGGTTCAGCACCGTATCCATCATACCCGGCATGGACGCCCGCGCGCCAGATCGGACCGACACTAGCAGCGGATTCGCCGCATCGCCAAAGGCTTTGCCCGTCAGCGCTTCAATATGCTTCAAACCCTGTGCGATTTGCGCGTTCATCTCTGCCGGATAAGTCTCTTCATGCGCGTAGTAATGCGTGCAGACTTCGGTGGAGAGTGTGAAACCCGGCGGCACAGGCAGGCCCAGCGAGGCCATCTCGGCAAGGTTCGCGCCCTTCCCGCCCAGCAGGTTTTTCATTGTGGTATCGCCTTCGGCGGTCCCGCCCCCGAAATTATAGACCCATTTTGTCATCGCACTTGCTCCGTTCAGCGCGCCCATCTCAAAAGACAGGGAGCGCGTAAAGCCTCACAAATGAGAGGCGGCCGTTCAGCCTTGAAGTGCCTCAAAATCTGCGATTTGGCGCGCCGTATCACGGATAAGCGACAAGAGTCGAAGGTTGTTGTCTTTGACAGCGATGTCATCCGAAATAATCTGCACCTGTGTGAAAAATGCATCAATCGGATCGCGGAGCTGCGCCAAGGCCGACATCGCGGCGGCGTAATCCTCGGCTTTTAGAGCCGCTTCGATTCGAGGCTGTGCGGTTTGGAGCGCAACATACAGCGCCGCGCCCTCGGGCGAATCGGGTTGGGACGGTGCGCCGTCTGGCAGATCGCCCTTCTTCGCCTCGGCCTTCAAGATATTCGCCGCCCGCTTGTAACCCGCGAGGAGGTCGGCACCGTCGTCGGTATCGAGGAAGCTCTGGAGAGCTTTGACGCGATTATAAGTGGAAACCAAGTCCCGTATTCCTATTGAGAAAACCGCATCTGCAATATCGTGATTGAATCCGGTTGAACGAAGATAAACCCTCAATCTCTCAACAATAAAGTCCAAAAGATCAGTCGTATTTGGGTAAAATTTTGAAAGATAAACGCTAAGCTCTCGTGGTTGATGTTTCAGAGAGTTTAAATCTGAAACTCTCTTATCAGCTCTCTCAAGAAAGTTCTCAGTATTTCTGATTATCGCGGTCTCTTTTGCTTCACGCTCCTCAGAAGTTAGCTTCTCGTCTGCGACACTACGAAGTTCTTTCAAGGTTAGAAAGTATCTTAACTGGTCATCTAAATCGATCAAAACGCGTGCAATCGGAAAACGTAAACTATTCCCAAGCAATATCCGCACCACGCCCAGTGCCGCTCGTCGGAGCGCGAACGGGTCCTTACTCCCCGTGGGTTTCTCATCAATCGCCCAGAACCCGACGAGCGTGTCGAGCTTATCCGCCAGCGCGACAGCAATCGCGACGGGGTCAGTCGGCACAGAATCTGACGGGCCTTGCGGTTTATAGTGGTCCTCGATCGCGCTTGCCACGCTCGCATCACCGCCCTCGGCCTCATACATCAACCGCCCGATTTGCCCTTGGAGCGACGTCGCTTCGATCACGGTTTGCGTGACCAGATCACATTTGGACAGCTTGGCGGCCAGCGCAGCCTTCTCCGGATCAGCGCCCACCTTCGGGGCCAGCTCTCGGGCCAGTGCCGCAACCCGCTCAGCCTTATCCCGCACCGTGCCGAGCTTCTTGTGAAACACAACCGTGTCGAGTTGATCGTAATAATCGAGCAGCTTTTTCTTCCGGTCTTCGGTTTGGAAAAACACGGCGTCCGAGAGGCGCGCCGAAATGACTTTGCCATTGCCGGCCTTGATCGCCGCTCCGCCATCCGGCGCGGTTTGGTTCGCAACGATCACAAAATGCGCGGCGAGTTTCCCCGTTTTGGGATCGCGCACTGTGAAGGTTTTCTGATGCGATTTCAGGGTCAGGCGAATGACCTCATCCGGCAAGTTCAGAAACTCTGGGTCCATATCGCCCAGCAACACGACCGGCCATTCTGTCAGCCCTGCGACCTCATTTAATAGACCTTCATCTTCGACCAATTCCAAACCAGCCTCGGCGCAGAGTTTTGACGCTTGCTCCAAGATGACGGCTTTGCGATCCTCATGCGAGAGGCGGACATGACCCTCGCCTTCCAGCGTGTTTTGATAGTCTTTGAACGACGAAATCGTGAACGGTCCCGGCCCGTGGCGACGGTGGCCGATGGTCGTCTGGCCCGACGCAATTCCGCCGACCTCGACCGGCACAACGGCCCCGTCCAGCAGGACAATCATCCCCCGCAACGGCCGCACCCAACGGAAGTTTGACGCGGCAGACTTCATCGATTTCGGCCATGGGAAACTACCCATGATGTCGGGAATTAACTCCGCCAAAATTTCGGACGTTTCCCGCCCCGCACTTTCCATGACAGCAACGTAAAAATCACCCTTCTTTGGATCAGTGCGGATTTCGGCCTCAGAGATGTCGGACAAGCCCGCCGCTTTCATAAAACCTTCCAGCGCACGCTCGGGCGAACCGACGCGCGGACCCTTGCGTTCTTCGGACACATCTGGACTGCTTAAGGGCACGTCTGCGACAAAGGTGAGGCGGCGCGGGCCTGTGAAGATATGCTCGTTATCCACTGATAAACCTGCCTTTTTCAAACCCGCGACCATCGCTTTGGACAAATCCGCACCCGCCCGCACCTGCATGCGCGCTGGGATTTCCTCGGACAGGATTTCGAAAAGAAGTTCAGCCATTACGCGACCTCCGCTTCGGACTTCGCATAGGCTTCAGCCGACCCTTTCGCGAGGTCCCGCACGCGCTTGATATACTCCTGCCGCTGGGTCGGAGAAACCACCCCCCGCGCATCGAGCAAGTTAAATAAATGCGAGGCTTTCAACGCATGTTCATAGGCGGGTAATGGAAGCGGTTTTTCGAGCGCCAAGAGCGCCTTGCACTCGGCTTCTGCGAACTCAAATTTCGCACGTAATTTCTCGACGTCAGAGTGTTCGAAATTATAGGTCGACTGCTCAACTTCATTACGGTGGAACACCTCGCCATATGTCACGCCCGCGTCATTATAGGCGAGATCATAAACGCTCTCGACGCCCTGCACATACATTGCCAGTCGCTCTAACCCATAGGTTAGTTCGCCGCTGACGAGGTGAAGGTCCAGCCCGCCGACTTGTTGGAAATAGGTGTACTGACTGACCTCCATCCCGTCACACCAGACCTCCCAACCAAGGCCCCACGCGCCGACGGTTGGGTTCTCCCAATCATCCTCGACAAAGCGAATATCATGCAGGTCGCGATCAATGCCGATAGCGTCCAGAGAACCCAGATACAGCTCCTGCAAATTCTCTGGGTTCGGCTTCATAATGACTTGGAATTGGTAGTAATGCTGGAGGCGATTCGGGTTCTCGCCATAGCGCCCATCGGCTGGACGGCGGGACGGTTGCACATAGGCGCAATTCCACGGCTTTGGCCCCAGCGAGCGCAAGACGGTCGCGGGATGCAATGTGCCTGCGCCGACCTCTGTATCAAAGGGCTGCAAGATCACACAGCCCTGCTCGGCCCAATAGGTCTGGAGCGTCAGGATCAACCCTTGAAAGGAGAGCGGTTTTTTAGCGTTCGTCATGGGGCGGTGTTTAGGACGAATCGGAGGTTTTTCAACACCTGTTCTCCGCGATTGAGAACAAGGCTTACTCGCCCATCAATGCGTCGGATAAGCCAGCCAGCTCTAGCTGGCGCCGTGCCGCGCTGAGGTCTTCGTCCACGACCATCAAGCGTTTGGGGATCATAATCCCGGGTTCCAGCACGCTCATATTCTGATCCATAACGAAATGTTCGATCCCCGCCTCACGCAAGACGGCCTCCGCAAAACTGATCGTTGCTGGGTTATTCGTTGTGATAATGCATTTCATACACTCTACGTAAGCGGTCCCAGCATATGTGCAAGGCGGCCATGTGCGGCGCTATAGGACCTTGCCGCGCGGCGAGGGGCGCATTACGTTAAACCTGTTATGAACGCCCCCGCACAAATCCGGCAGGACGCTGCCTTGTCTCCAGCAGAGGTCCTTTGGGGCCTGACTGGTTCAGATATGAGCGCCGTTGATGCGATCATTCTCGAGCGGATGCAGTCATCTGTTGGGATGATCCCGAATCTGGCGCAACATCTCGTTGGAGCGGGCGGGAAACGTCTTCGCCCCCTATTGACGGTCAGTGCTGCGCAACTTTGCGGCTATGCAGGTGACGCCCATCACAAGCTAGCAGCCGCCGTAGAATTTATTCACTCTGCGACCCTGCTGCATGATGATGTGGTGGACGAGAGCGCCCTGCGCCGCGGGAAAAAGCCGGCCAACCTGATTTGGGGCAATAGTGCGTCGATTCTTGTTGGGGACTTCCTCTTTGCGCGGGCGTTTAACCTGATGGTTGAAACGGGCTCCATGGAAGCGCTGGGCATCCTGTCTCATGCGTCTTCTGTGATTGCCGAAGGCGAGGTGCAACAGCTCGCCGCCCTGAGAAACCTCGCCATGACCGAAGCGGATTATCTGGGCGTGATCGAAGCCAAGACAGCGGCGCTCTTCGCGGCGGCCACAGAAGTCGCGCCAGTGATTGCGGAACGCCCAGAAACAGAACGCGCAGCCCTGCGCGAATATGGCTTGAAACTCGGCCTCGCCTTCCAACTGGTCGATGACGCCTTGGATTACGGCGGCTTTGAGAGCGCGCTAGGCAAATCCGTTGGCGATGATTTCCGCGAGGGTAAAATGACCCTGCCCGTCATTCGGGCACTACAAGGCGCCAGTGAAGCCGACACGGTGTTCTGGCGGCGCGTTATCGTGGATCATGACCAACAGCCAAAAGACTTAGAGACAGCCGTCTCTCTGCTCCGCAAAGCAGGTGCGCTGGACTCGACATTGGATTTGGCAAAACAATATTCCCGCGATGCGGCGCAGGCGCTAGATATTTTCCCGACGTCTTCTCTGCGCAATACCTTGCAAGACCTCGCAGGGTTCGTCGTGGCGCGCGTGTCTTAATCTGGCAGATTGAGCGACGCGGCCAGATACAGGCCACCGAACACAACGACACTCAGCAGCAAGACGACGGGCGTATCGAACCACCCCAATTGCGCCCCGACCAACGCGCCATTTGCGCAAATCAACGCCGCAATGCCGTAAAGCCAGCTGACGCTAAGATGGCTCCATCCCGCGCGGATCAGCCGCTGATACAGATGCAAATTATGCGCGCGCAGGACGTTCTCGCGACGCTTGAGCCTCCGCAGGAGAGTCAGCAGCGTATCTGTCAAAAACGGCAAGATCAGCACAGGGGCGGCATATGCGACGGCTGTGGTCTCGCTCTCTCGCAGTAAAAACAGCACGGCGACGGCAAAGGTAAAACCCACGGTCAGGGACCCAACATCGCCTGAAAACACGCGCGCTTTTCGCCTGAAATTATAAGGCAGAAACCCCAAGAGCGCGGCGACCATCAAACCGGACAGCAAGAGCGTGGGCGCACTGCCCGTGCCCAGCGCCAGACCGAACAGCGCGATATTGGCGACCAGCGCGGATAAGCCGATCATCCCATTCGCGCCGTCCATGAAATTGACGATATTCGTTACGACAAAGACCCAAAGTGCGGCCCCTGCCAGACCTGCCCAAAGGGGTAATGCGATCGGCCGATCAAACCCTGGCAGGTTAAGCGGCGGACCAATGACCCAAACCGCAAGAGCGCTAAGGCCAATGAGAATTGAGAATTTCACGCCCGGCCCGAGCGTCAGCGCATCATCGCAAAGTCCGAGTGCAGCCACGGCAAAGATCAAAGACAACACAGGCGTCAGCGTAGGCTGGACCGCAAGATTTGGGAAAATCAAACTGACCGCACAGAGGCCCAAACCTAGTCCTGCGATGATGCCTATGCCGCCCCCCGTTGGGACAACGCCCGTATGCGCGGAGCGCGAATCAGGTGCGTCGCCTAATCCTGCCCGCGCCATAAAGCCCGTGAAAGCCAGCGAGGCAAAGCCACAGATCAAGCCGACCTGCAACCACAGCAATGCGGCGCTGAGGGTGATCATGACGGATCCCCCAAACGGCACGCCTGCACCCACCACGTCGGATGCTGGGCAGAGATCGCGTCAGCCGCCGTCTGCGCTTGCGCCACAGACCGGAAAAGGCCGAAACAGGTCGCGCCCGAACCGGACATACGCGCCAATTGGCAAGCGGGTTGTTGCGCGAGCACGCGCAAGACATCCCCAATGACGGGAGCTTGAGCAATCGCGACGTCTTGCAAATCATTGGTTCCAGCCAAGGCACGAGAAACCAAATCGCCTGTGTTAGAGAGGGCGCGTGGGCTGGCGGCTCGCGGGACGCTGTCAAAGGTTTTGAAAATCGCGGCGGTGGAGACGGCCACGCCGGGGTTGACCAACACGGCATAGATCTGCCCCAGATCGGGGATCGCCGCGACATGCTCGCCGATACCTGACATGCGCGCCGTGCGGGACAGGCGACAGACTGGAACATCCGCCCCAAGCGTATAGGCCAGATCATGATCAGATATCTCTGACGAAAACGCGCGCAACACCGTGCCGGCATTCGCACTCCCCCCGCCAATACCTGCGGACACGGGCAGATGTTTCGCCAAATGAATTGCGTGAGGCGGCGCACCGATCCGGTGCATCGTGCGCAGAATGATATTGTCTTGGCCCGTCGGCAATTCATCCGCACCGGTGATGTCGAGGGTCGTCTCTTCCGCAGGCGTGAAGGTCAGTTGGTCTCCAATATCTGCAAAAACGACAAGACTATCGACAGGATGGTAGCCGTCAGAGCGAAGCGCCCCGACGTGCAGTGTCAGATTTATCTTTGCCTTGGCAGCATATGTCCGGGGCTCAGCCATTAGGTGCGACGTGCCATGCAGAGGCCAAAAACGATAGGGGCAAAGTGACGGACAAAGGCCTACTGCGCGTCAGGAAGCGCCTCTAACCCGCCTTCGAGCTTTATCATGATCGCGGCGCGTTCTTCCTCTGTAGGCTCAAACTCTAATGCCCGTTTCCACTGAAAGCCTGCTTCGCGCTTGCGGCCCAACTTCCAATACACATCGCCCAAATGATCGATGATCGTGGCGGAGGACGGCGACAAGGCGACGGCATCTTCGAGCTTGTCCTTGGCGAGTTCATAATCGCCGAGCTTGTAATGTGCCCAGCCGAGACTGTCGGTGATTGCGCCAGATTCGGGTTCTTCTTGGAGGGCGCGGCGGATCATATCAAAGGCTTCGGCCAGGTTCTCGCCGCGATCTACCCATGTGTAGCCCAGATAATTCAAAGTATCGACATCATCCGGCGCAAATTCCAGCACGCGTTTGAAATCTGCCTCAGCCTGCGGCCACATATCGAGGCGCTCTTGGATGATGGCGCGGAACCGCAACGGCTCGACATTTTCGCTTAGCTCTTCCTCACTCATCGAATTCACGATATCATCGTAGAAGGGCAAAGCTTCGGCGTAATTTTCGCGGAAGAAGCGCGCGCGGCCCAAGCTCTCGCGGGTCAGAAGTGTGTTCTCTCGCGCGTTCAGAGCTTCCAGAACTTCAATCGCATTATCGTCATCTTCCCAGACGAAATAGATATTGGCGAGGCTGAGTTGAGCAGAAACGTAATAGGGATTGTCTTGATCTACGGTGAGGTAAAACTCACGCGCGGCGATCTGGGCGGCCTTATCGCCCTCTTCCAAAATCGAGGCCAACCAAACTGTGGATTTGCCATAAGTCGGGTCAATATAATGCGCGAAACGCAAGAATAACTCAGCCCCGTCTTGGGAACCGGCGCGGGCAAAAAAGCCAAAAGCCGGATCCGTCAAAGCCCGCGCAGCCTGCCCTTTGATGTCTATCTCTGGCAGGGGTTTTCCAGCCTTTAAGCGTTCAATATAATCTCCGACGGGACCAATGGCGAAGGCTTGATTATCCGCAACCCGCGCTTCGAGGGCTGCAATCGCGTCTTCTGTTTTCCCCTGCGTCGCCAGCAGGCGCGCCCGTGTCAGGACGATCTCGATCGGTGAAATACCAGTAGGTTCGACTTCATCCAGCGCAGCTTCTGCCGCCGCGAAATTGCCTTCACGCAATTCCAGTTTGGCGAGCTGTAACTGTCCGAAGGCGCCGAAATAATCTGCGCCATCCACCGCTGTAAAACGTTTTCGGGCCATCTCGATTTCGCCGCGATCCACCTCGACCCAGCCGCGGACGAGGTTCATCAGCAAGCTCAACGTGAAATCATCTGACGGGCCGGCGAAATATTTCAGCGCCCGTTTTGTGCGACCACGTTCAAAGGCGTGCACGCCCAGAACACCGCGTGCCATGGCTTCTGTTTTGTCCAACTTATAGACTCGCTCCGACAGCTTTACGGCGGCGGCGAAATCATTGTTCTCAATCGCTGAGACAATCGCGCGACGGCCAATGCGCACATCGTCAGAAGCCTGCTCGAAACTCTCGGTGTAATATTTCTGACGGCCCGCTTTATCCGAAATCTCATTCGCATAGCTGGCGGCAAGATAATCGCCGTAAAGCTCGGAAATCGCCGGCGCGTCGCCGGACTTTGACGCGGCTTCAGCGGTCTGGTTCGTCTGACACGACAAGGCAAAAAATGCCATGACGGCCAAAGGCAGGTAACGAAATTTCATGAGATGTCCGATGAGCTGACGATGCGTCGTTTACATATTCGGGTAATTGGGACCGCCGCCACCTTCGGGCACGGTCCAAACGATATTACGCGACGGGTCTTTAATATCGCAGGTCTTGCAGTGGATGCAGTTCTGCGCGTTGATCTGGAACTTCGGATTTGATCCGTCTTCCTCCGTGATGAATTCATAGACCCCCGCCGGGCAATAGCGCGCGGATGGGCCTGCAAATTCAGGCAGGTTGACGTTCACAGGAACGGATGTGTCGATCAGCTTCAAATGGCTCGGCTGATCTTCGCCGTGATTGGTGAAGGTCATCGAGACGTTCGTGAGGCGATCAAAGGTCAACACGCCATCTGGTTTCGGGTACTCAATCGGCTTATACTTGGCGGCTTTCTTCGTAGAACCCGCATCGTCTTTCTTATGACCGAGCGTGCCAAAGGGATTGAACTTCAAAACACTGGCGCACCACATGTCGACGCCGCCCATCAGCATCCCACCGAGGAAGGGACCAAAGCGTCCGTTCAGCGGCGCAACATTGCGCACGGGACGCAGATCATCGCCAATTGGGCCGTCATGCAGCATCGTGTCATATTCGTTCAGCACATCTCCCGCACGCCCAGCTGCTAGGGCTTTCGTCGCCGCATCGGCGGCGTGAATGCCTGAGAGCATCGCGTTATGATTACCCTTAATCCGCGGCAAGTTCACGAGACCGGCCGTACAGCCCAACAACGCCCCGCCCGGGAAGGCGACTTGTGGCACGGCTTGGATGCCGCCCTTCGTCACAACACGCGCGCCATAAGCCACGCGCTTTCCGCCTTCCAGCAGGTCAGCAATATCGGGATGCGTCTTCCACTTCTGGAAATCCATATAAGGATAGCGGTGCGGGTTCTCATAATTGAGGTCAACAATCATGCCGAGAAAGACTTGATTGTTTTCGGCGTGATAGACGAACGACCCGCCACCCTGTTTCGCACCCAAAGGCCAACCCGCCGTGTGCAGGACCGCGCCTTCATTGTGCTTGGCCGGATCAATGTCCCAGATCTCTTTCATGCCAAGACCGAACTTTGACGGCTCGGCGCCCTCATCTAAGTCATATTTCGCAATCGCGACTTTGGAGAGCGAGCCGCGCGCGCCCTCTCCCAGCAGAACATATTTACCGTGCAGCTCCATGCCGGGTTCATAGCCGGGGCCTTTGGAGCCATCTTTCTGATAGCCGAACTCACCGGCGACGACGCCTTTGACAGAGCCATCTTCGCGGTAGACCAGCGAAGAACAGGCCATGCCGGGGAAAATCTCCACACCCAGACCTTCGGCCTGCTCTGCCAGCCAGCGGCAGGTATTGGCCATAGAGACGATATAATTGCCGTGATTATGCATCAGCGGCGGCAGAACCATCTGCGGGATCGGCAGGGCCCCTGCCGGACCATAGATATGGAACTTATCGCTTGTGACTTTCGTCTTCACCGGACAACCGGACATGGTCTCAAATTCGGGGAACAGCTCGCGCAGACCAATCGGGTCTAGCACGGCACCGGACAGAATATGCGCCCCAACTTCTGAGCCTTTTTCTAGCACAACGACGGATGTGTCGGCGTTGTTTTGCTTCAGCCGGATCGCCGCAGACAGACCCGCTGGACCAGCGCCAACGATGACGACGTCATATTCCATGCTCTCTCGCTCGACAGAGGTGTCGGCTTCAGTAAAGGCGGCAGTGGTTTGATCGAGATTATACATTGTCAGTCTTATGCTCTGGCAGTCGTTGAAAGAGTCGCCTATCCCTAACGGGTTGGACCCGACCGGACAAGCGCGGATGGCCGCGTCAAATACATCTACAGATGTTAAGGAAATGCCGCATGAGCGAGATCGAAAAGGCCCCCGTTCAAACGCTTGGTTGGGAAGAGTGGGTCTCCCTGCCCGGATTGTCTCTGCCGGCTATCAAGGCCAAGGTGGACACAGGTGCAAAAACCTCAGCCCTTCATGCCGTTGCGATTGAGCCGTTTGGCACGGATAAAAACCCGCAAGTACGCTTTATCATGCACCCTGATCCGGCGGACCCAACTTTGGAAGTCATCTGCTCGGCCAAAGTCTTGGACCGCCGCACGGTGACATCGTCCAATGGTTCGACCGAGTTACGCTTTATCATCGGCGCGCGCATTTCCGTTGGTGGGCGCAGCTGGCCGATCGAGCTGTCACTGACCAACCGAGAGACCATGGGCTATCGCATGTTGCTGGGCCGCTCAGCCTTGCGCGAGGACATTACCGTTGTTCCGGGATCGAGCTTTCAACAACCAATCCTGTCATACCAGGTCTATAAGCGAAAACAGGGCCGCAAATCGATCCCGAAGCGCCCGCTGCGGATTGGTATCTTGACGCAAAGCCCGCGCAATTATTCCAACACGCGCATGATCGAAGCGGCAGAAGCACGTGGCCACGTCATCGACTGTATCTACACTTCGCGCTGTTACATGGCGATCAACTCGCACAAGCCGGAAGTCCATTATGATGGCAAGCCGCTGCCGCGCTATGATGCGATTATCCCGCGTATCGGCTCATCACTAACCTTCTACGGCATGGCGGTCGTGCGCCAGTTCGAGGCGATGGGCGTCTATTGCCTCAATAATGCGGCCCCCATCGGGATGAGCCGGGACAAGCTATTAGCACATCAAATCCTGTCGCAACACGGCTTAGATATGCCGCGCACGGCTTTCGCAAAATCTTCGCAAGACACAAAAGGTATTTTAGACGCCGTCGGCGGCGCGCCTGTTGTCGTGAAGCTCCTCGAATCCACACAGGGCAAAGGCGTCGTTCTGGCGGACACGCGCAAGACGGCCTCGGCTCTGATCGATGCGTTTCGCGGACTAGACGCGCATTTCCTCGTGCAGGAATTTGTCAAAGAAGCGAATGGCTCTGACCTGCGTTGCTTTGTTGTGGACGGCAAAGTCGTCGGCGCGATGATACGCACGGCTGCTGACGGCGATTTCCGGTCAAATGTGCATCAAGGCGGGACCGTCAAGAAAGCCCGTCTAACAAAAGAAGAACGCCGGACCGCTATCCGCGCGGCGCGCATCTTAAAACTCGCCGTGGCAGGCGTAGATATCTTGCGCTCTTCCACAGGTCCGAAAATCCTCGAAGTGAACTCCTCACCGGGTTTGGAGGGCATTGAACGTGCCACGCAAAAAGACATCGCGGATGCCATCATCGGCTGTATCGAAAGCAATGTGCGCACCGTGTTCAAAGCCAGTCGGAAGTAACGCCATATGGACGCCGCTCTCCGATCTTTGCTGGACTGGTACGCCGCAGTAGGCGTTGACGTTCCGGACGTGCCACCACCCGCCCCTGTGCGCGCCAAACGCCCTGTCCCCAGCGCAAAACCCACCACTCCAGCTAAGCCTGTGGCTGCGAAAGAAGTTGCCCCCGCACAACCCGCGCCGGACCTAACAAAGATCAAAACCCTCGACGCCCTGCGCGAGGCGATGAACGCTTTTGATGCAGGCCCACTGGGCGACGGGGCAAAGCAGGTCGTCTTCTCGCGCGGCAATCCTGAGGCGGACATCATGGTGATCGGGGAAGCCCCGGGCCGTGACGAGGACATGCAGGGCAAACCCTTTATCGGGCGTGCAGGGCAGCTGCTGGACCGGATGCTGGGCGCTATCGCACTCGGGCCAGAGGATGTTTACATCACGAATGTCGTGAATTGGCGCCCGCCCGGCAATCGCAAGCCCAACCCGACCGAGATCGAGATGTGCCTGCCATTCCTGCACCGACATGTTGAACTGGCGCAGCCGAAGCTGCTGCTGTTGGTCGGAGGGATTTCTATGACGGCCATGACCGGCCAGACTGGGATAATGAAAAATCACGGGCAGTGGTCAGATGTCATGATCGGCGGGCAGAGCTATCCTGCCATGCCGCTCTACCATCCCGCATTTTTGCTGCGCCGCCCCGAGCTAAAGAAAGAGGCTTGGCGAGATTTGCTGAGCCTGCGCGCGCGAATTCTGGCGCTTTAGCCCTCACAGCTGGCAAGTGTTGAAATCCTCTCGCCGCCCCCGTAAGTCAGCGCAGATTTTGCAGGAGTTGTGCCATGTTTAAACGTCTTATCTGTCTCTCCGCTCTCGCGCTCGCGGCTTGCGCCCCGCCCGCGACGCAAGCCCCTGCGACCGATGCTTTCCTGACGCAGTTGCAAACGGATTATCCCGCGACGCTCTCCCCCATCGGCGAAGGCGTCTGGGTACATACGACGAATTATTCCCTACCTGGCCAAGCCCCGATTCCCGTCAATGGGATGGTCGTTATTGACGGCGAAGACGTGACCCTCGTCGATGGAGCTTGGGGCGAGTTGGCAACCCTCGCATTGATCGAAAAAATCGAAGCTGAGACTGGAAAGACGGTCACCAAAATGGTCACGACGCATCACCACGCCGATCGGACAATGGGCGTCGATGTCGCCGAGCGCCGCGGTATTGAGATTTACACCCATCCCGACACGCCCCGATTAGCCGCAGAGAATGGCTGGCCTGTGCCCAACACCTCGGTCGCCGCTTTGAAAGACCCCAAATCCCGCACGAAAGTCGGACGCATGGAAATCGCCTACCCCGGACCGGGCCATGCGCAAGATAATCTGGTCGTCTACCTACCGGATACGAAAATTCTTTATGCCGGATGCGCGGTTCGCGGCGCCGACACCCAGACACTAGGCAATATCGAGGACGCAGATTTGACGACGTGGCGCGAGTCTCTTGTCTGGACGAAAGCAACCTATCCCGAGGCAACACTTGTCGTGCCGGGCCACGGCAAAGGCGCGAACCTGTCGCTTATTGATGCGACCTTGGCGATGATTGCGGCCGCTGAAACCCCTGCCGATACGCCCGAAGCGCCGTAAGGTCATCCACATCGGTGAGCTCTCGCAGCAGAGCATAATCCCCGCCCGTGCGTGCTTTGACGTCGGATAGCGTTTGCGCGTGGGACCACCGGACATCATCGAAAAAACCACGCTGCAACGGACCTTGGGCGCCCATCAACCAGAACCCGCCATCACTGGCGGGGCCGAAAACGTAGTCATTTGATCGCAGCGCTTTGAACGCTGCCGCAATATCACTGGCATCGACCTGCGGGCAATCTGTCCCGATTGTCAGCGTCGGGCCTTTGCACGCGAACAGCGCGGCCAAGCGCGGTGAGAGCGAGCCGGAAACTTGTGGGATTTGCGCCACGCCATGCCAGTCCGGCACGCGCCCAAGCAGATGCGGCGGTGTCACCGCCAGCACAACATCCCAGCGTGGGTCGCGGACCTGCCGCAAGACTTGGCCCATCATTGCACGGTAGAGCCGCTTTGCGTGAACCGGGCCAATATCCCGCGCGAGCCGGGTTTTCGCCCGTCCCATTATCGGGGCTTTTGCAACAACGAAAAGTGTGGGCCTCATGACAGATAACTCTGGCTCAGCTCAGTGATCGACACACCGCGTTTATAGGCGCGCAGCAATTTGTAATTACGCCAACCGCGTTTCCACACGCCATCTCTGATATGGGCCGACACATCCGTCTGCAGGGCCGCTGGTAAAGGCTGCAACGCCCCTCTACCATATTTTGCGACGATACGCTCGACGAGGTCGACATCCTCGAACAAGGGTTTGTCGCGATCATATCCGCCGAGCGCGTCATACATTTCGCGGGGGATCAGCAAGCCTTGGTCGCCGTAAGGCAGCTTCCACGCCCAACACCGCAGGCGCACGATAAAGCGAAGCCACTGCCGCGTCAGACCTTTGACGGGTTGCGGATCGAATTGGAAATAATGGGCGATGTTTGGCTGCGCCATCGCGACCCGCACGACATCTGACCAGTTCTTTGGCAACACGCAATCCGCGTGGAGAAAGAGGTAATGGCTGACCGTTTCAACGGCGCCGCATAGATCTGCCCCTCGCGCCAACTGCGCACCGCGGCCCTTTGCGCCTAAGGCGATGACACCCCGTTCCAACGCCAGTGCCAGCGTCCTGTCCGTCGAGCCACCATCGCTAATCACGATACGCAAAGGTGCATCGCCAATCGAACGCAAGAGCGTCGGCAAGGCCGCTTCAGCATTCAAGGTTGGTATGACAAGGCCCAGCATGAGAGGGGCCTAACGCGCGACGTGCCATCGGGCCACAAAAAAGCCCGGCTGCTCTCGCAGCCAGGCTTCAAACTCGCGTGATGTAGAAGGCCTAGTTTGTGGCTTCCAACTCAGCTTCCGTCATGGCGGCCAGTTCGGCTTCCAGTTCGGCACGTGTCTTTTTCTTGGCCTTTTCCGTCAGGTAGACGCGGCAATACTCACCAGCAGATTCGTTAGCGAAAACACCGTTACCTGAACACCGCATCACACCGAGGCGCATGCCGTCATAGTTTTGCGTGTTCGCCGCAACGCCGCGCACGGCGATGAAGCAGATTTTGCCATCCGTCAGATCCATGATGGAACCACCTTCATACTCACAAGAGGCAGCGTTTGTGACGATACCTTCTGTGGAGGGTGTTTGCATCTTGGCGTCGTCCGCATCTTGGGCGAAACCCGTAGCGGCGGTGGCGAGAACGAGCGCAAAGGTTGCGCCGGCAATTTTGAGCTTGGACATGGAATACTCCTTTTTAAATCGTTAAAGGTTCCTTAGCAGACCTTTATACTCCCGATAAACCCTAAGCCTGCGTTTTTCACAGGCGGTTGTTCGCAGCGCGTGCTGCAAGCGATGCGCCATTTTCGTCCATCCCACCCGATTACGGCCCTTTTATGCCCGATTTCACATTCGAAACCGAAGCGGGCGCGACACGGGGCCGGAGGGTCTGTGGTGTGGACGAAGCCGGACGCGGGCCACTGGCGGGGCCAGTTGTTGCCTGCGCCGTAATCCTCGATCCGCACAACATTCCGGACGGTCTAAATGACAGCAAAGCCTTGTCGGCAGCGGCGCGTGAACGACTCCTGAATGTCATCACCCAAAACGCGAAAATCGGGATTGGAATCGCCGAACCGGGGGAAATTGACCGGATCAATATCCTCTGGGCCACGATGATCGCGATGGAGCGCGCTGTCGAAAACCTATGTATTTCAGTAGATTGCGCGCTTATTGATGGCAATCGTGTGCCGCCAGGCCTGACCGGGCGCGCTCACGCAATCGTGAAAGGCGATGCGAAGTCCCTGTCCATCGCGGCCGCCTCAATCGTTGCAAAAGTGACGCGGGATAGGATCATGGCAGAGGCCGACATCCGATTCCCTGGCTATGGCTGGGCAGGGCATAAGGGCTATCCCACGAAAGCCCACCGCGAAGCTGTCGCGCGATTAGGCCGAAGTCCCGCACATCGCTGGAGCTTTGGTGCAAAGCGCTGAACCGCTTTCGCCTGCCGCCTTTCGTCTGCGACCTTCAGTCTGTGGCAGTTGCGCGCTCTTGGCCCAGATAATCCGCCGTCCGCATTTCCATGAGACGGCTGACCGTGCGTTCAAACTCAAACGCGCCTGTGCCATGCTGATAGAGCATCGAGGGCTCAACCGCCGCGCTCACGACGAGTTTTGTGCGTGTTTCATATAGCGCATCGATCAGCGTAACGAACCGCTTGGCTGCATTGCGTGAGGCCGGCCCCATCTGCGGAACATGTTCCAGCAAGAGGGTGTGAAAGGCCTGCGCGATCTCCAGATATTCTGCTGGACTGCGATTGGCCTCGCACATTTGCTTAAAATCCGTGCGCAAGACGCCGCGCGCTGTCTGTGGGAAAGAGAGCTTTCGCCCCTGTACCAGCAGCTCGCTCGGCTCTGGCACTGCCCCGCGTGTCAGTCGATCCCAAGCCGCATCCATGGCGGCATCTGATGTCGCGCCCAAAGGCGCGTGATAAATCGGTGCCGCCGTCAGCGCGCGCAGACGATGATCCACGTCCCCCTCAAAGGCATGAATAATCAGATGATCTGGCATCATCTCGATAAAGGGCTCAAACAGCGGGCGGTTCAGGCCGTTCGGATACAGATCATCCGGCGCGCGGTTAGACGTCGCGATAACGACGACGCCTTCTTCCCACAGAGCTTCGAACAAGCGGGAAAGAATCATCGCGTCCGTGATATCTGTGACGTGGAACTCATCGAAACAGAGCAAGCTCGCCTCGGCCGCAATGGCGCGGGCGGTTGGCGCAATCGGGTCATCCCCTGCCCCGCGCACATGATGCGGGCTGGCGCGACGACCGGCGCGATCCAGTTTTCGCCACGCATTAATGCGCGCGTGCACGTCCAACATGAAAGCGTGAAAATGGGTCCGGCGCTTCGGCGTGATCTCAGCTGCTTCAAAAAACCAATCCATCAGCATGGATTTCCCGCGCCCGACACCGCCATACATATAAAGTCCGCGCGGGATTGTATCACGTCCGCCGAACAGCTTATCGAGCAGTCCACCGCCCGTGGGGTCATAGTCTTTCAACGCAATGAGGCGATCATCCAATGCGCGCGCGGCCAGAACTTGTTCTGGATCGCGTTGCAACACGCCATCGGCAATGCGCCGCTCTAGCCGTGTTTCAATCGGGCCGCTCATGCCGACAGACGCAATATCGCCACACCCAGTAGCGTAAAGGTGGCCAGGACGACGATCCAAAACAAGGTCGGATTGCGTAAAGGTGCAGGTTTCATAGCCGCGCTTTGGACGTCTGCACCCGTCACCGTCAAGAGCGCACAAAGCCCAATCGTGTAACGGTCAAAATATCATGAACATTTGGAAATTAAACCGTTCATAAAGCGTTCACTATCTGTTAAGCTATAGGTTAATTTGGGGACAAACGTGCAGAAAGGCTGCATCCACCCGAGCACGTCTGGAGGGACATAAAACATCATGGAAAAAATTTACGGTTATCTAGAGAAGGTGGACTGGGCAAACGCCGCCGCCGCTCTTGCTATCTTGGTTGTCGGCATCATCATTGCCTACGTCCTACGTGGCATCATCACGAGTGTCATCAATCGCACAGGTTTGGGCAAACGCGCCAAGACAACGGGCGGCAACATCGGTTCAGCTATCGGCAAAGCCGTGTTCTGGCTCGTTGTTCTCTACGTCTTATATCTGGCCGGCTCCCGTCTGGGCATGGGCGATTACTTCGTACCGATCGAAAACTTGTTCAATAGCATTGCGGTCTTCGTGCCGAAGATGATTGGTGCAGGTTTCACACTGTTTATCGGTCTTATCATCGCCAAAGTTGCTGGTACAGCCACGACGTCCACACTGGAAGCTGCGCAAGTTGATTCGCTTGCCGCACGCTCCGGCGTGACATCAGCTGCTGGCTCTAAAGGTTCGATCGCCAAGGCGCTCGGAACATTGGTCTTCGTCTTGATCATCATTCCCGTCGCAATCGTCGCTCTAGGCGCATTGGACATGGAAGAAGTCAGTAAGCCACTCTCCGATATGCTCGGCGGTTTCCTTGACTTTATCCCTGAACTCGTCGCTGCTGCTGCTGTGCTTGCGGGTGCAATCTTCATCGGTCGTTTCGCGTCGAACTTCCTGCAAAGCTTCTTGCCAAGCATGGGTTTCGACCGCTCTGTCAATGAAGTCATGATGCTGGACGATGGCGAAGGTCTGAAGACGTCACCATCCAAGGGTGCTGGCTACCTCGCCTTCTTGATCATCTTGGTCATCGGTGTCTCGGCTGCTGTAAACATCCTCGGCAATGAAAGCCTGACCGAAGCCTTTGGTGCGGTTCAGAGCTTTGGTGGTCAATTGCTGCAAGCGGCTGTCCTGATCGTGATCGGCGTCTTCCTCGCCAATCTGATGGGTCGCTTTATGGCTGCCGTCATCAACCCGAAAATCGCGAACTTCGTGAAATACGGTTTCATGGTGCTGTTCATCTTCCTCGGCCTGTCGCAACTCGACCCCGAAGGAAACATCATCCCCGTCGCCTTCTCGGCCTTCGTGATCGCAGCCGCTGTTGCTGGCGCGCTTGCCTTTGGTATCGGTGGTAAAGACTGGGCATCCAAAGTGCTGAACAATGCCGTTCCGCCGAACTCTGTGAAGAAATTCACAGGTGACGCAACGGCTCCAGCTCGCAAGGCGCCTGTGCGTCGCGCGCCCCCACCGAAGAAATAACGTCGGTAAAATATGATACGAAAAAGCCGTCCCTCGGGGCGGCTTTTTTATTGCGAGCTTAGCGGTCTATTCCAATTCCGCGATCCCTTGCACCTTTGCGTGGTCTTTCAACCCTGCCTCTGACAGGCTCAGCAAAGCCGAAATTCGCGCGTGGCAAATTTTGTAAGTCCGCGCAAAGGCCGCCTGGCGTGCAGCAAGCGGTTCGATATGAGCTGGATCCGCCTGTGGCCAGTGAACACTGATATGGTTTCCCGGAAAGACAGGGCAGGCCTCATTCGCGGCATTATCGCAAACGGTCACGACGATATCCATTTGTGGCGCATCTGGGCCCGCGAATTCATCCCAGCTCTTGGACCGATAGAGGTCTGTACGATGCCCCTGCGTGCGTAATTCCGACAGCCCCTCTGGATGCGGTTGACCGCTCGGCTTTGACCCAGCGGACCACGCCAAGAATCGGCCTTGCCCTAGATCGTTCAGCAAAGCCTCTGACAAGATCGAACGCGCCGAATTTCCGGTACAAAGAAACAAAACATTGATAGGTCGAGTCATGCCACCCCCTTGAGGTCACGCCCCGCGCGGGTCAATATCGGCCTCGTGCATATTGTTGAAGAATTAATCGCCGAACGCGCGCCAAAATTAATGGCACGCCCCCGGCTCTTTGCGGCGGTAAAGCCCGCGCTCTACCGCATGTTAGCCTATGACGCGGCCGTATTTCTGGCTGATAGCGTGCGCCCGCTCTCTGGCCATGCCGCTTTTGCGCGGGTCGCACAGCATATCAACCCACGCACAGCCGTGACGGGGCTGTCGCATATTCCAAAGACTGGGCCTTGTTTCATCATCGCCAATCATCCGACGGGCTTGGCCGATGGGTTGGCCGTCTTCCAAGCGATTCGCGAGCGCCGGCCGGACCATATGTTCCTCGCCAATGCCGATGCCTTGCGCGTGATTCCAGATGGCGAAGATATCATCATCCCGATCGAATGGGTCAAATCCAAGAGAAGCCACGCCAAAACGCGCGACACGCTGCTGCGCACGCGAAACGCGATCAAGGCTGGAAAATGTATCGTCATTTTCCCCAGCGGCGCCTTGGCACAGCTCAGCTGGCGCGGGTTGATCGACAGACCGTGGGAAAGTTCTGCCGCGATGTTGGCCCGAAAATACAGCATTCCGATCGTGCCTTTGCGTATCAAAGCGCGAAATTCTCTGCTGTATTACATCTTCGCACGGGCCAATTCTGAGCTGCGCGACATCACGCTGTTTCATGAGCTTTTGAACAAAAAAGGGCAGATTTTCCGCCTGACATTTGGCGAGATCATCGACCCGCAAACCCTCCCAAAATCCGCAGATCTCGCCACAGATTCCCTACGACGACACATCGGGCGCCTATAATTTAAGGGCTCACTAACCCTATCAGGAAGAAAAGCGGCGATTTCGCCAAATTTCGCTTCACCCTAACAAAGTCGCAAACTGTCTCAGGCAGATAAATACTGTGGGGAAATTACTCTTAGACCGCATTTACGCGATGATGGACGGCTTGGAACGTCTTTTGCGATTGGACCGACTCTCGGACCGACGTGATTTGTCGCGCGCGCGCGCCGTTTACATCATCGGCAGTACGATGATCCTTATCCAGAGTGCGAACCTGATTTCGATGACAATCGCTTATGGCGGTTTCACAGGTGATCACGTCGTTTCACTCCTGGCCTGCGGCTTCTTGCTCTTAATGATTTTGGCCTTGCGGTTTTCCGCGAGTTTTCATTTCTTTGCGGCCCTCTTATCTATTCTCCTGATCATCAGCGTCACCGCGACGGCCTATGAAGACTTAAGAGGTATTCACACCTCCTTGCTGCCCTTTTTAATGTTTGGACCGATTTTGAATGCTTTCGTCAGTGGCCGGAAGGCTGTTGTCGTCTACACAATTGTCGGCAGCCTCGTGATTTGGGGGCTCTTCCTACAAAGCCAGTCGACAACATTATTCGCGGGTGCAGACCCAGAGATCGTGGCACTCGTCGCCTATCAACGTGCGTTCCAAGGTCAAATCATCATGCTGATGATTGGCGTTGTAGCCTTTTTCGTAACGGCAAAATTAGACGAGACGACCACGCAGTTAGAAGACATGATCGAAGACGCCAAACGAACAGAACAGGCGAAGACCCAGTTCTTCTCTAATATGTCGCATGAGCTCCGCACACCGCTGAACGGTGTCATCGGGATGTCAGGCCTTTTACTGCGGACCGAATTAGACGCGCAACAGCGCCAATATGCCGAGATTGTCAATGAGTGTAGCACGGGCCTCGTCGACTTGATTGGGTCGGTGCTGGACCTGTCCAAACTGGACGCGGATAAGTTCACACTGGCGGAAGAGGCGTTTGACCTCCACGCGCTCTTTGAAGGCCTACACGCGCTGTACCGTCCTCTGGCAGAGTCAAAGAATATTGCGCTTGTGTTGGATTGGGATGCGGCCACACCTTACCACGTGATCGGCGATCCCGTGCGACTACGCCAAATTGCCCATAACTTAATTGGCAACGCACTCAAATTCACGGATATCGGCGAGGTCCGTATCAGCGTCCGTTCAGACAGGTCTAACGGCATGCACCGCCATGTCTTCTTCGTCGCCGATACAGGTCGAGGAATCGCGAAAGAAGCACAATCACGAGTATTTGAGCGTTTCGAACAAGACGGAACTTCTGACGGCGGAACAGGGCTAGGCCTCGCCATCGCGCGCAGTTTCGTCGAGGCGATGGGTGGTGAGCTAAAGCTACACAGCCGAGAGGGCGAAGGGACCGTGTTCCGCTACGCGCTGGAACTCCCGACAATTGATACAAATCAACGATTGGCTGGCTGATTGAGAGCGAGGGGGCCTAGGCACCTTGCGCTCGCCCAAACACCTTTTGATCCTTTGATCAAAAAGATCGACAAGCCGAACCCGTTTAGGCTCGCTCAACCATCATCTTTTTGACTTCTGCAATGGCCTTGGCCGGGTTTAGACCTTTCGGGCAAACATTGGCGCAGTTCATGATCGTGTGACAGCGATAGAGCTTAAATGGATCTTCGAGCTGATCCAGACGTGCGCTCTTGGCATCGTCGCGACTATCCACCAACCAACGGTAGGCTTGCAGCAGCGCCGCTGGTCCAAGATACCGATCGCCGTTCCACCAATAAGACGGACAAGACGTCGAACAGGACGCACACAGAATACATTCGTAATAGCCGTCCAGCTTCTCACGATCATCTGGCGTCTGGGGAATTTCTTCTGTGGGCAGTGGCGTGGACGTGTGCAGCCACGGTTCAATAGAAGCATATTGTTTATAGAAGTTTGACAGATCAGGCACGAGGTCACGCACGACTGGCATATGCGGCAAAGGCGAGATCGTGATCGTCGAACTGCCGCCGACTTCGTCGATGCCCTTGGTACAAGCCAACGTATTGCGGCCGCCAATGTTCATCGCGCAGGAGCCACAAACCCCTTCACGGCAGGAACGACGAAATGCGAGCGTCGGGTCGATCTCATTTTTGATTTTAAACAGTGCATCCAGAACCATCGGACCGCATTCGTCCAGATCGATCTGATAGGTGTCCCAATAGGGATTGCCGCCATCCGTCGGGTCATAGC